>JBFMDX010000017.1 GCA_040753795.1 Thermodesulfobacteriota bacterium | reverse complement strand
TCCGTTCGCAGGCGGTCTTCATGTTGGCCAGGGCCTGGGGATGCCGGAACCCGTTGTCGTAGTTGAGGGCCAGGGTGTTAAGACCGAGCACCTTGACGGCGTAATAAAGGACATAACTGCTGTCCCGTCCGCCGCTCAGCGTGACCAGACAGTCGTAACGGCTGCCTTTTCGCGACGTCAGCAGCCGGTGAAGGGCGTCCTCTCCTTTGGTCGCCGGTTTCTGATAACCGGTGCACAGGTGGCACTCGCCTTTTTCGTTAAATTGGATACCGGGATAGCTTTCCGGCAGGATGCATGTGCTGCAGCGACGGACTGTATCGGTTGTTTTCATTTTTTCTGTTATCCTCTTGCGGCCGTCAGTTCTTTGTGATCTCTCCGGTTGATGGAGATCAGGGCGACACTGAAGCCAAAGACCAGCCAGCCCATTTCCTGGCCGATCACGGGAACGCCTGAAAACTCAACGGCGTATCCGACAAAGGCGGTGGTGAGGCCCAGCGCCATTATTTTTATGTCCGGATGCGACGGCTTGAAGTAGGCGTCCAGAAGGCCCAGCATCACGGTCGCCATAAATGCCAGAAGGATGATCAGGCCGACCGTTCCGTTTTCAACCCAGACCTGAAGATAGGAGTTGTGCAGCCATCCCATCATGGCGCGGGACAGCCGCGGGTATCCTTCCAGGTAATTGAAATATTCCACCATGTAATTGCCGGTGCCGACGCCGAGGACGGGATGATCGCGGACCATTTCCAGAGCCTGAAGGTTGGTGTCGAGCCGCCAGCTCCAGGAGATGCTGCCCTTGAGCTGGAGCCGTTCCACGGTCGGCAGATTCGGCATCAGGGAAGATCCCAGAAAGACGGCGATAACCGATAAGACGGAGACGGCCCACAGCAGATATTTATGCGGGTGTTTCATGAGCAGGAGAAAGACGCCCATGGCGCACCCCAGAGCGGCCCAGCCTGTTCTGGCGCCGGTTCCGATCAGGTTGATCAGATAGGCCAGCAGCAGAATGGCCATGATGGCCCGGAGGCTTCTGGTGCGGCCGTACAGTGCCCATGGCATGGCCAACCCGATAAAGATAATGAGGGCATGGGCATAAAATCCGGCGTCGCTGTATAGACCCTGAACCCGTTCTCCGCCGCCGTATGTTTTTTGAAGGCCTGAGGTTTTGGCGCTCTGTTTGGTAAAGCGGAACTGGTGCCGGTAGCTTTCCTTGAAAAAGGCGTCGCCGGTGGCGGCTTCATACAGCCCGGCGCCCGTCGTCAGCAGGCTGCCCAGCAGAAGGGCGATAATGGCCGCCTTCAGCGCTTGCCGGCGGATAATGATGCCGACGATAAGAAAATAGAGGAGGGCGGTTTTTATTCGCAGGGATAGCTCCTGGATGGTGTCCGGTTCGATATAACGGGTGAACATGAGCGACATGAACGTTATGACCAGAAAGGCCAGCATCAGCAGGGTGGCTTTGTCATGGAACAGGAAGATCAGGGCGGTGTCGTCTTTTTCGATGAGGATACGGGTGATCCAGATTACAAACGTCAACCCGATGAAGATTTTGGCCGGCGTCAGGCTTTCGGAACCGGTTATTTCCGTTCCCAGGCGGAAGAGGGGGATGGTGAACAGCACCGCGTATAGGCTGACCTCCTGCAATACGGTCAGTCGGGATAAGGCTGGTCGCCTGGACGGGGTCGTATCCATTTTGTCCATTTCTCCTGCTATGTTATTGTGGGCCAAAGGCAAAGACACTCGCCTCTCCTCTGCTGACGTTGATATAAACCGTTCCATCCCGGTCGATGGCCGGGGACCCCCAGGCAAACCCCTTGAACGGATATTCCCACAGTTTTTCACCTTTTTTGTTCAGGGCGAAGAGGAAATAGTCGCCAAGAGCTCCCTGGGGCACGGGCTGAATGGAGGTGGTGCTGAAAAACACGTTTCCATCGTTGTCGATGGCCGGAGAAGCGGTGATGCCGTAGTCGACCGCGAACTTCCATTGCAAATCCGCCTTTTCTCCGGCGTCCTTGACGGCGTAAAGATGGCCCTGCGGAGGGCGTTCTGATCCCACCCTGGCGGGATGGTTGTGGGAACCGAAATAAAGAGTACCGTCCGGCCCGATCCCCGGCCCGGAGGTGATTCGGTTCTCGGTGATTTCGTAATTCCATTTTAAGGTTCCGTCGGGATGGAAGGCATACAGCCTGGCCTTGTCCTTATCCCCGAAGGAACCGACATAAATCGTGCCGTCATCACCGATAGCCGGAGGAGAACAGAGGGCCTGAATCTTGGTTCGGCCTTTTCCCGGATATCGCCATTTTAAGGTACCATCGGGATTGACGGCATAGAGATAACCGCGGTTGGAGGGACAATAGGCGGCGGCATACAGGGTACCGTCATTTCCCACGGCCGGCGAACCGAAGAACACCTGACGGCCGGAAGGAGAGTCGTGAGAAGGGTCAAACGTCCACTTGAGTTTGCCGGTGCGCACATCCAGGGCATAAATTTTACCCCATTCCTGCGCTTTTACGCCTTTGATCCCGTAGGCGTCGATGACTTTCTTCAGGGCCGGCACCCGGCCCAGGGCGTCGATAGTCTGTGGTTTGTAAACATTACCGAAATGACTTAACAGGTAGAGGGCGTTGTCCGGTCCCAGAACCGGCGACGGGATGAACTGTTCATTGTCGTCATGCCGCAGGGCGTTAAAGGCGTCTTCAGCGGCAAAGTCCCACAAGAGCTGTCCGCTCCGGTTCACGGCGTAAACATGGCCGTCGTCTTTGCCGTAGATGATCATTCCGTCGGAAGTCAGTAAGGGGCCGGATTCGATCATGCAGATCATGGGACTTCCCCGGCCGCTGTCATGCTGCCATTTTTTCCTGCCGTCAGGGGAAAATGCCATCAGCATGCCGGAGTGGCCCCGGGTGTTGTCCATGGGAAAATTTTCATTCTGGGCCGTGCCGGCGTATATCGTCCCGTCGCTGCCGATGGAGACGGAGGAGGTAAATCCGCCGATTCCGCCCGGGCTGGGAAATCGCCATTTCGGGCCTGCCGGCGGAGAGGTCAGTCCCCGAAAGGGACTGCGGCAGGTGTGACGCCGGTCATGGCCGTACATGGGCCAGGGGCCGTCATCCATTGACACGTTCCTGTCGGCGGGAAGCGGCGGTGGGGGAGCGGTCTCAGGTGCCGGCCGCTGCTCCTGCGGTCCGATGCCGGCAAGCTGAATTTCGGCCTTCTTCAAAAGATCGATAAACCGCGAGCCGTCGCCGTCCTGCCGCGCCTGCCGGATCTGGGCCATGGTCTTTTCCACCTCGGTCATATCATAGCCGGCCGCTTTTTTCTGCTGGTAGATCGTCCGCAATTCTTCGACTTTCAATTCGACCGGTCCTTTGGCCGGGGGATGCGTATTTGAAAAAGCCATGGCACAGAATGGAATGAACAGAACGATCAGTAATATACGGCATAACGTTTTACCCATAATGTTTCACTCTTTTTTTCGCTTTTACATACCAGGCAAAGGACCCCCGGGCGCAGGCGCTGATGCTGAGCCGGGCGGTCTTCTCGTCCGTTATGGCGATGTAATCCAGCAATTGCCGTTTGAGGCGATACCGGTCGTCCTTCAACCTGAACAGACCGTCACCGCCGCCGATACCTGCCTTGTATCCGGCGTCCCGGATGGCCGCGGCGACCTCATCGTTTTGAGCCCCCTGGGGACAGCAGAAAAAATCAATCGGCTGCCCCAGACCTTCCTCCAGGACCTTTTTGGAGGCAATGACTTCCCGGTGAAGCTCATCGGGCGCGAGATCGGTCAGCGGCCGGTGCGAACAGCCGTGGCTCTGAATATCGATACCGGATGCGGTCAGTTCGCGGATTTCCTTCCAGTCAAGCATGGGAACCGGATCCAATCCGTAATGTGCGTACCAGTTGGCTTTTCCCCCGATGTAGTGGGTGGGGACAAAGACCGTGGCCGAAAATCCGCAGCGGCGAAGAACCGGCCAGGCCGAGGTGTAAAAATCTTTCAGACCGTCGTCAAAGGTCAGGACAGCGGTTTTCTCCGGCAGCCTCCCTTCCTTATCGACAAAAGAGATAAAGTGTTTGAAAGACACCCCCTGGTACCCGGCATCCTTCAGCCAGGACATCTGTACGTCGAACATCTTTGGGGAGATGGTGATATTGGAATCATCATCAGCCACTGAATGATAGCCGAGAACAGGAGTGCCTCGCGGAGGAAACAGCCGCCCCAGGCCCAGACAGACACGTAATCCCGTATCTTTGATCCGTTTTCTCATAATCGTCTGTTCCACCCGGTTACCAGTCCCGGATACATTCAAGTTCAAGGCACGCTTTGGGAAACTGGTGCTTGAGCAGCAGTTTCCGCCACCGGTTCATTTGGTCTCCCCGCCACACCTTCGCAAAACCGTCTTTCAACACATTGCCCATGTGGGTGATTTCCAGCAGGCAGCAGGGCGTCAGGTTCCCCTCGACGTCAATAAACGCCATGATAAATGGCTGTTTGCACTCCTGAACCCGGGGGGACGCGGAGATGAAGAGGATCTTCTTTTGTTCACAACTGGCTTTTAATTCCCTGACCAATGTTTTGAACTCTTTTTTCTGATCCGGTGTCAGGGTGCTTTCCGGCATATCCACATACACATACGGCAGGGACGGCAGCAGGCGGAGGGTATGCACCCCGATTTCGGCGCAGAGATCCGGGATGCGGTGGACGGTTTCCCAGTTGTATTGTGACACCGTGGTCGTGACATGAATAGGGATGTCGGAAATCCTGCGGAAGTCGGTTATATTGTCTTTTAACTGCTGCAGCGATATTCCCCGAACCGCCTTGAACCCCTCTTCGTCCGCGCCGTCTATACTGATGCGAATCTCATCCAGTTCCGAATCGGCCAGGGCCTGGGCCATTTTACCGCGGAGAAGGGTGCCATTGGTGTTCAGGGTGATATACGGCACGCCTTTTTGCGCGCAGTAATGGATCATGCGGGGTAGATCCGGGGCCATCAGGGGCTCGCCCCGTCCAAACAGATAAATCTGATAAAGATGGCCGATCCAGGAGTCCATGATCTGTTTAAAGGTGTCAAAGGTCATATGGCTGGCTTTCTGCCCCAGCTTTTCCAGCTCCCGTTCCCGCGGGCACATTTTGCATTTGAGGTTGCAGGCATTGGTCACTTCGATCTGCAGGAGAAAAGGATAATTATAACAGTACGCCGAGGCCCGCCGGTCAAGGAGAACGGTTTCGATCCACTTCAGGGCGCCCAGGGGATTTCTCATGACCACGTAAGGGAACTGCCGGGTGAGTTTCCCCATCCGGACAAGTTTTTTGGCTCTTTCCCTTCTTCTGATCAATTGTCTGTCCGTGCTTTGCATAACGGATACTTCCTTAGGAATTAGATCGTTTCTTTGCCTTCCAGTATTTCTCTGATCATCGCCGGCAGGGGTTTTCTACGCAAATCAAACAGCCTTTTCTTCTCGGTGCCGGTCAGCCCGAAGACCAGGACCAGGGAAAAGAAAAAAAGGAAAACAAAGCCGATCTGGCCGGCGATCAGCATGACGGAAGCGTCATCCGGCAGGCACGCTTTTATCAGCCAGCAGACCCCGGCGGTGATGGACGCCAGCATCAGTAATTTGACGTAACGGATACTGAAGGGGTGTAATTTCAGCAGGAAATAGATCTGCGCCAGGGCCACGAATCCGGCCAGGGCCAGGGTGACGGCGCTGGCCCAGGCCGCGCCGTTTATACCATAGCGGGACACCAGCAGAATCATCAGCGGAATATTGATGACGACGGCGCCGACGGCATCCGCCACCATCCAGCGCTGGTTTCCGGTCATCATCAGCATATAACCAACGGAACCGACCGACAGGTTGAGGAACTGACCGCAGGTAAGGATGATCAGTGCTTCTCGTCCTTCCGTGAATCCCGGTCCGAAAAGCATCAGAATCTCTTTTGGAAACAGGAGAGTCATGACCAGTACCGGCAGTCCCAGGATGATGATCCACTGGGTGGCGGTTTTAAAAGCCCGGTTCAACTGTTCGTAATGGTTGCCGCTGTAAAGGTGGGAAATGACCGGGCCCAGAATGACGTTCAGGGAAAGCATGAGAATACCGATGGCCATGGCGGTTCGTTTGGCGGCAAAGTACACGCCGAGCTGCTCCGAAGACGTCATGACTCCCAGGATGATCAGATCGCTCCAGGTGGTGAAGAAAATAAGAATGTTGGTGGCGTAAGCCGCCCCCAGAAAGGACAGGAATCGACGGCGGTCGGCCAACGGCTCGGTGAGGCCGCTGAACGGGGAAAGATGCCGGATCAGCAGGGCATATCCGAAACCGGCCGAGATGACCACGCTGAGCAGGTAGGAGAGAGACAGGTTCCGCAGCCCCCCGCCGGTCACCATGACGGCCGCGGCCAGCGCCAGACTCATGGCCGGCAGAAAAATTTTTCGCACAAACACATACGGGAAAACAATTTTATACCCGCGTATGGCCGTGACGGAAACGGTCATCAGGGCAAAGACCGGGACGGCCAGGCTGATATAACCCATGACCACGGCCAGTTCAGGTTTATGAAAGATGCGTTCCGCCAGGATGTCCTTGAGCAGATAACAGGCGCATCCAAGGACAACGCCGGCGCCGATGGCGATCAGGAAACTGATCCGGATAACCGTACGGGTCTGGCTCTCCTCACCGGAGGTGGCATGCAGACCGATGAAGCGCATGAGGGTGTCTTCCACGCCGCTTAAGACAAACAGGCAGATCAAATTGAAGATCGTCATCCCCAGAAAGAAGTTGCCGTAGTCGCCGCTGCCGAGAAACCGGGCAATGAGAATGCCGTAAGCATAGGTCAGGATGATGTGGCCTGCTTCACCGGTGAAAGACAGACCGGTGCCTCTGGCTAACGAGCCCAGGTTTTTGCTTGCTTTCGTCGGTGCTTTTTCCGGCACTGAAATGGCGGCTGTTTCCACGGTATCCAGCTATTTCAAATGTTATATAAATCCGGCAGGCCAACGGCTGTCGGTCCCGTTATCGCGGGCGTTAGCCCGGGTTAATTCATCAAGTCCTTATATACATCCAGCAGGCGGGCGGTGACCGATGGCAGGGAATACCGTTCCGAAATAGTCGCCTGCGCCCGGGCGCCAAGGTCCCGGGCCTGGGCGGGATATGACAGCAGGCGGGTCATGGCTTCCGCCAGACAATCAACGTCATCGGACGGGCACAGCCATCCATTTACTCCGTGCTCGACGATTTCCGGGACGCCGCCCACGTCGGTGGCGATGACGGGTTTGCCCGAGGCCATGGCTTCCATCAGGGCGATGGGATTGGTTTCCGATCGGGAACAGAGCACAAACAGGTCCATCATGCCCACCAGGCGGAAGACGTCATTCCGGAAACCGGTGAAGATGAAACGGTCTTTCAGACCGGCCGCGACCGTCTGCTGTTCCAGCGTGTCGCGCAGCGGGCCCTCGCCGATGATCAGGAACACGGCCGGGATCTTTTGCCCCAGCACCTTTGCCGCCGCCTCAATATACAGGTTAAAGTTTTTGACTTCCACCAGCCGGCCTACCATTCCGACCACCTTCATCTCCGTCGGTATGCCCAGTTCCCGTCGACAGGCGTCGATATCCGGCGCGGTCAGCCGGGTTTTATCCAGGTTGATGGCATTGGGGATGGTGACCATCCTGGACGGTTTGATCCCGAAGCGGACCAGGAGACGCTGCAAATCATCGGAAGGCGTGATCATCCGGTCGGATAGTTTCCCCATCAAGATGTCCCCCCGGAAAAACAGATCCGTCATGAAGGGCAGTCGAAAACTGCCCAGCGCCTCCTTGCGGGTATGGTGAAGGGTGGTGACGATGCCTTTCACCCCGGTTATTTTTCCCGCCAGGCGGCCATACAGATTGCCGCTGACCAGATGGGTGTGGATGATGTCAATCCGCTGCTCCCGGATCAGGTCGATCAGCCCTTTGAGAGGCCGGATATCGCCGCGGAAGCGCCGGGGAAAAACATGCACCGCCATGCCGAGACGCCGCGCTTCATCCGCCAGACGACCTTCCGTGAATACGGCCAGACGAACGCCGGCATCTTTTTCCTTAAGTCCTTCCAGCAGGGTTAAAACATGCCTTTCGCCGCCGCCCATCAGGGCGCCCCTGGTTACCTGCAGAATATTCATGGCCGACTCAATCCGCGGAAAATGCGGCTAACCCCGGGAGAAGCGTTTTTGCAGGAAGGCACTCCAGTTTCCCCGGGCCGCCTTTTCCTTTGGTTCGTACAACCGGATGGAGCCGAGCAGACGGATTCCCAGTTTATTCTCTACCTGGTCGCCGATCCAGAACGATTCGTTGAGCAGTTCCAGGAAAAAGGCCAGAAGGATTGCCAGCAGAATACTGCCGGGGATTCCCGCGCCCAGTCCGTAATCCCACATGGGGTAATCCGCCTCTATGTTTTTACCGAGTTTCGGGGTATCGATCACCCGCAGGTCAAGCCCGCCCAGATTGGAAACGCTTTGCACCTTCAGTTCATCGTGCTTTTTTCCCAGTTGATTGAACAGATCTTCCTTGAGCTGGGCTTCCCGCTCCAGTCGCCTGAGTTCCAGCCCCTTTCTCTCCAGGTCTCTGATTTCTTCCTTGACGGTTGCTCCGACGGTCAGGTAGTGCGCTTTTTCAGCCCGAAGCGCGTCGATATCGACCTTGAGCAGAATGATGCTTTTTTGCAGATCCTGATAGGCCTGAATGGAGGTCAGCGACTGCTTCTGTTCATTCAATTCTCTTTTTCCGGATTCAAGCTTGGACTCCTGTGACGCCAGCTCGGCGGTGATGGTGATCAGCTTTTTTTCGACCGTATCCAGCTCGCTTAACTTGATACCTTTCTGGGTTTCGATATCGCTGATATGCCATTTCTCCTTGAACGCCTGGACCTCGTCTTCCGCCTGGGCCAGCTGGATTTTTACCTTATCCAGTTCTTCCCGTGTAAAGTTGAATCCATATCCGGCGGCGTTCTGTTCCATGGACACGCTCTGCTCGATGATCTGGTTGGTCAGGGCTTTAACAATGGCTTCGGCCTCCTGCGGCGACTCATCCCAGATAGTGAGGATGATGGTGTCGGATTCGGGCACCAGATCGATTTCGGTCATGTCTTCGATGAAATTATTGACGGCCATGGACACGTAGTCTTTTTCCGCCTCCGGTTCGTATTCCCCGGTGAAAAGATACTTGATCCATTTATAAGGAACCTTTACGCATTGCTCGCCGAAATCTTTGGTCCCCCTGAGAACATACATGGTGTATTCCCGGAAATCCTCCGGCTCTTCTCTCTTGCGCCGCAGCTTTTCATCCAGCTGGAACTGTTTGACAATATTGCGGGCGACGTTATGGCTGGTGGCGATTTCGATGAAATTATTGGCCGGGATCGTGTTGGTGACGCTGGCCGGCTGGGTATACAGATCACGGAAAAGAATCAGTTCCTGGCTCACGTTCGACCGCACCACGATTTTGGAGCTGGCCTTATACAGCGGCGTGCAGTAATAAAGGCCGATGGTCGTGCCGATGATGCCGATGATTGAAGTGATAATGATCAGCCATTTTCTTTTGAAGAGCACATAGTAGAAATAGTACTTGAACTCTTCCTGGGCCTGCTTTACGGGAGACAACTGGCTGAAATTACATTCGTTTGTAGATGAATTTTGGGACCACATATCTCCGTCCATTGAGCACCCCGCCTAAAATATTTGCGTTGATGGATTTAAGACTGTCCTTGACTTTTTTTACCGCCGCCCGCCTGGTGCTTTCCGCCAGAATGACCAGGACGACACCGTCCGCCAGCGGCGAGAGCATGAGGGTGTCCGGGTAAATATTCACCGGAGAGGAATCATATACCACCCAGTCAAAGCCGTCTTCGATGGCCTGTTTGGTCTCCGGAGTAATGCCGGACAGGATATCCAGTTTGTTCTCGCCGGGCGGGAAAAAACCCGCGGTGATGATTCTGATGTTAGGGAAAGTGGTGTCCTTGATGACTTCGGGGACACGTTTTCTGCCGATCGCCAGGTCGATGAAACCGTGCTGCTGTTCCAGGCCGAACCAGGCATGAAGAATCGGTTGGCGGACATTGGTGTCCACCAGCAGAACCCTGTCTTTTTCCCCGAGCCCGATGGACAGCGCCAGATTGGCCGCCACGGTCGAGGTGCCCTCTTTCCGGTTGGCACTGGTGACCATGATCGATTTCAGATTCCGGTCACGTTTTTGCAGGATGTTGACCTTGATCCGGGTCACTTCATCCAGCAAGGCCTGATTGATTTTCATGGTTTTGCCCTTTTATTAAATTGATTGCCGTGAACCCATCTATACCCCAGATAGCGGATCATCATAAAGCGCAGGATGCTGCGAATGTGTTTGTAGGTCATGATGTTCAGGCTGGCGGCGCTTTGCCGCTGGTAAATATGCGTTATATCACTTTCGGGAATATAAAGCACATCCCATCCTTTTTTCCGCGCCCGCCAGCAGTATTCCACGTCTTCGTAAAGATAGAAGAAGCCGTCGTCCAGAAGGCCGATGTCCAGCAGGGCTTCCTGCCGGATGATGTGGCAGGCGCCCATGAGCCAGTCCACCCGGCGCAGCTGGTTGTGGTCCCAGTCCATCATCAGATGGCCCCGGACAAAAGGTGATTGCGGAAACCGTTTTCCCAGGGGGGTCCCGCGGAATAAAATGGTCAGCGGGGTTTGAAACGTCCGACAGGACAATTGCAGGCTGCCGTCGGGGTTGAGCAGCCGGGGGCCGCCCACCCCGGCCCGGGGATGCCGGTCCATGGTTTCCACCAGGATTTCAAATGCCCGGGGGTGGATGATGGTATCGACGTCCAGAACGATGACATAGCGGGAATCGACCCGTTCCAGGCATTTGTTGCGCGCTCGGGCTACTCCCTCGTTGACCGGGTTGCGGATATAGGTGAATTCCGGGAATTCCGTTGTCATGATTTCAGTTGTCCGGTCCACGGAGCCGTTGTCCACCACCACCACGTCGTAGGTGACGCCGGTAACATTCTTGACGATGGACTGCAGGCAGTCCCGCAGCAGTCTTTCCGCGTTCCAGGTGGCGATACCGATGGTGATGTCTTTCATGCCGTCAGCCTGTCATATGTGGTGAGGAGGTTTTTTCGCATCAGGTCCCAGTTGAATTGCTCCCGGACGGCCCGCGTCCCGTTTAATCCCATTTGTTTCCGGCGCGCCGGCTGGCTCATCATGGCCTCCATGGCGTCGGCCACTTCGGCCGGATTCTGTTCGTCCACGACCAGGCCGCAGTCGTATTGGGCGACGATTTCCTTCAACCCGCCCATGTCCGAAACGATCACCGGCACGCCGAAAGCCAGGGAATCAAAGAATTTGGTCGGGGTGATGTTCTGAAACCACAGGGAGCGCCGGTATACCATGATGGAAATATCGATCCGTCCGTATAGCCGGGGCATTTCAGCGGAATCAAAAGCGCCCAGAACGGTCACGTTCTCTTCCATCCCTCTGATCAGGCGGTTAAACTCATCCTGAAAGGCTTCGAAGACCCGGCCCGCCAGAAAAAGCTGCACGTTCCGGGTCCGTTCCAGGAGAACCCGGAATCCGGCCATGATTTCCTCGATGCCGTTGTCCCGGTAAATGCTGCCGATGCGGCCGATCACCGTTTTCCCGTTGCGCGTGGGTTCGGGAGCAAAGCCCTCAATCATGTCCAGCCGGGGATAGCTGCCGATCAGGGAGACAGAAGGATGCCCCATGCTCCGGTACTTCCGCACCTGATAGTTGTTATGGACAAAAACAGTATCGGCCCGGTTGACCAGGCGTTTCTCAAGAAAGGATACCGCGCCGCGCAGTCCGGCCGGGTAAAGGGCATAATAATCCGGCTCGCAGCTGTCAAAGATCAGGGGTGCTTTTTTGATGGTTTTTAGGCAGATGGCCAGCGGCAGCAGTTGTAAATTATGGCAGTGGATCATATCGAACCGCCGGTTGCCGAGATGGGAAACCACCCTGGCCGCGAATCGCAGGAAGTTGGGCAGGCTTTTTGCGCCGGAAGTGTCCGGAGCGGCCACGTGAATCCGCTCAATGTGAATACCGTCCCGGGTTTCAGCGGGCCGGCTTTTGCCCGACCGATCCCAGCCCAGGACCGTCACCTCATAGCCGCTGTCGACCAGTGCCCTGGCTTCATTGTAAGCCCGCAGATAACGGCCCTGGTAAGGCTCAAAACTCATGGAAAACAGGATCAGGACTTTTTTCATTATTCCAGGTATCCCAGTCCCCGCAACCGGTCCTTCAACGCGGTCTCTTCATCAGCGGAGTAATCCATTTCATCCGCCGGCACCCCTGAAAAATCCCGATTGGCGATTTCCACGGGATGGTGATTGAAAAAAGTTTCTTCAAACATTTCCGGCCGGATTTTACCCTCCAGGAAGCCCGGGACGGGCAGGTCGTTGAGGTAAACCGCCGCGGCGGTCACATCCACGATGTCCAGGCCGGTGACCGTGGTGTTTTTCCGGATGCCTTCCCCCCTGGCCATGAAAACGCCCATGGGCCGGTGATCGCCGTTATTGGCGATAAACTCCCTGGTGGGATATTGCGGGTAGATCGGCTTTCCCTGCCGGCCGTAGCGCAACCCGGCAATCGGTTCGTCTTCTTTCCAGCGGATGAGCAGGTCCGGGGCGTTGCCCGTCCGGGGACCGGTGTAGCATTCCCGGCGGTCCCTGACCCATTCGATGACCTTGCGGCCGCTGTTTACATCGACACCGTTTTCCAGCAGTTTTGTCTTCAGGTCCGCGATAACGTCATCATACCGGTTTTCCGTCACGCCGGTGGGAGAAAGATCGGCCGTGTTCAGCCAGATGACGGGCATGACGTTGTCCCCGTAGGCAATGGTTTTTTCCCAGTCGATGGCCGCAAAGAAGACCCGGGACTGGACCTTGCTGATCAGGCCGGGTACCAGGCTGAAGAGCCGCTCCTTCATGCGGCGGCTCATCAGTTTTTCCAGGGTCTGATACCCGAAGCGCATGGTTTTGGATATCAGCGAGCCGCCCCCTTTCTGTTTGAATTTCAGAAAGCCCGCTTCCTCCAGCCATTGATTGAGGCAGCCGTTGCCGTGCTGCCTGAAGCCGAAACCGTGATCGGACATGACCAGTACCCGGCAGTCATTACCGGCCTGGTCCAGTATTTTACCGACCTCCTGATCGATTTCCCGGTAAACATTGAAAACCGTGTCCCTGAATGCCGATCCGGGCTGTTCCATGTATTCCCAGAAGCAGTGCTGAACCGGATCGGTCTCCCGGAAAACCGCCACCGTTGTGTCCCAGTCGTATTTTTTCATCAGATACCGGACCGCCTTGCCGCGTTGCCGGACGGCTTCGATGATCTTATCGGCGGCCTCCTGAATCTGTCCGTTTACGACCAGGCTGATGACCCCCGGCTCCTGAATATAGGGGCCGTTCTCCCGTTCGATTTCATCCAGCAGGCCGGGCGGGAAGGTGAACCCCGGGCTGTTCTTGCCGGGCGCGTCCAGGCCGCTGATCAGGCAGCCGTTCACTTTTTCGGCCGGGTAGGTCATGGGCACGTTGACCACGATGACGGTCCGGTTATTGTCAGACAGATATTTCCAGAAGGAAATGCCGTCCCGGGACGAGGTTTTTGTAAAACGGATGTCGTGGCTCAAGGGAACGCGTTCATAGAACTCGAAGATGCCGTGCCGGCCGGGATTGACACCGGTGACAAAGCTGCTCCAGGCGGCGGCGCTGCGCTGGTTGGGTACGGAATTCAATTCTCCGGTGACCCCGTTTTCCATTATTTTACGGAAATTCGGCAGCCGGCCATCCGCCATCCAGGGGAACATCAACCCCGGCGTGGCACCGTCGATGCCGATAACGATTAATTTTGACATGGCTTATGGCCTTAGGAAGAGTTTATATCATCCAACCGGTCAGGCAGCTCCTGAAGTCCCGAAAACGGCCGGAACGGTCTTGATCAGAATCATTAGATCCAGCCCGAGCGACCACTGGTCGATATACTGCATGTCCAGCTCCATCCATTGCTCAAAAGGAATATTGCTTCGTCCTTTGATCTGCCAGAGGCAGGTGATGCCCGGGCGGACGCTGAACCGCCGCCGATGCCAGTCCTGATCAAAACCTTCGTAGTCCCGAACGGGCAGGGGGCGGGGACCGACCAGGCTCATGTCCCCCATGATCACATTGACCAGCTGGGGCAGTTCGTCAACACTGGTTTTGCGTAAAAACCTGCCGACCGACGTGATTCGCGGGTCATCCTTGATTTTAAAGACAGGTCCGCTGACTTCGTTTAATTCCTCCAACTCGCTTATTTTCTGCTCCGCGTCTTTGACCATGGTCCTGAATTTGTAGAGCCTGAACCGCCGCTTGTTCAGGCCGACCCTGTCCTGGACAAAGAATACCGGACCGGGGGAATTGATTTTAATCAGCAGGGCGGCAGCCGCGAAAACCGGCAAACAGGCCAGAACAATCAGGGAGGATACGGAGACGTCAAAGAACCTCTTGGCGAACATGGGCCATTTGCCGGTCATCCCGCCGGTGAAAAAGGTGATCATCAGTTCCCCGTCAAACCATTCCGTTTTGGATTTGGCGAATTTGAGGTCAAACAGGGTCGGCAGAAAGTGGACTTTCAATCCTTGCTCCTCGCAGTGACAAACAATCCGAAAAGCCTGGTCGTAATAGGATTTCATGGGCAGGCAGATCATGACCTCATCCACCACATTATTGCGGATAAACTCGGGAAAACTGTCCAGGTCAGCGACGATCCGCGGATTGCCGCCGGCGATGTCCGCCGTGCCTTTCCATTTATCGTCCACAAATCCGACAATGGCGTAGCCCATCTCTTTTTTTGTTTTCAGGCGGTTGGCAAATTCGATGGCCCGGTTATTGGTGCCGACGATCAGCATGAAACGCAGGTTATGACCGCGCAGGCGGGCCAGCGACAGCACGTAACGCATGACCAGTCGGCTGACAATCGTCAGGCTGGTCACGGAAAACCAGAAGACCACAATAAAATCAATGCTTAGAACCCTTTTCTCCAGCACAAACAGGGCCAGCAGCAGGATGGACGTGCCCGCGGTCGTGGCTTTGAGAACCTCGAAAATTTCACGCCACCGGGATAATAATCGTCTTGAATAGTAAAGTTTGTTGAACAAGAAGATGATATGCCAGGTCAGGGAAAAAACCAGGAGAAACGCCAGCGAGACGTTCCTGTTTTCCAGGAACAGGAAGTTGTCCAGCGGAGGCGGGAAAAGCGGCGCCGGGAGGCGGTGAACGCCCAGGGCCAGGCTGAAAGCAAACAGCATCAGCGCAAGATCAAAGATCTTGAATATCAGCAGGAGCAGTTGTCGTCTGAAAGAAGTCATTGGTTGTGCAATAAAAGGGTTGCCGGCGCAATATCAGTCAACATATCCGTCCGGATGACGCTGATGCCATTCCCAGGCCGTGGCAATAATATCGCGCAGTTTGGTAAATTCCGGTTTCCAGCCGAGTTCCGTGAGGGCTTTCTCGCTGGAACTGATCAGTTCCGCCGGGTCCCCAGCCCTTCGTTTGGCGATTGTCGCCGGGATCGGTTGGCCGGTCACTTCCCGGGCGGTATCAATTACTTCCCGGACCGAATAGCCGCCGCCGTTGCCCAGGTTGTATATGGCGCTGGACCGGCCGTCCATGAGCCGTACCAGTGCCAGCAGATGCGCCCGGGCCAGATCGTCAATATGAATATAATCGCGGACACAGGTGCCGTCCCGGGTGGGATAATCGTCTCCGAAGATATGGATGTTCTCCCGGCGGCCCAGGGCGGTTTGCAGTACAAGCGGGATCAGGTGCGGCTCCGGTTGGTGGTCCTCGCCGATCCGGCCTTCCGGATCGGCGCCGGCCGCGTTGAAATAGCGCAGGGAAACATAACGCAACCCGTGAACGGCGTCCATGTCTTTGAGAATCTGTTCGATCATCAGTTTGGATCGGCCGTAGGGGTTGATGGGATTCTGGACATGGGTTTCAGTTATGGGCAGTTCCACCGGTTCTCCATAGGTGGCGCAGGAGGAAGAAAAAATGATACTGGTGACATGGTGCCGGCACATGGCATCCAGCAGGCAGGTGGTGGCGGCAACATTGTTGCGGTAGTATTTGAGGGGGTCCCGCACGGATTCATTAACATAACAGGAGGCGGCAAAATGCATTACGGCCGCTGGTCGATGCCGGGTAAAGATGTCATCAAGCAGCGCCGTATCTTCCAGCGACCCTTCGAAAAGGGGGCCCCATTGTACCGCCTGGCGGTGACCCGTTACCAGGCTGTCGATGGCAACCGGCTGATACCCTATTTTTTTTAAATGCTTGCAGGTTGCGGAGCCGATATAACCGGCACCCCCGGTAACCAGAATTTCCGACATTGATTTCCCCTGTTATCCGCTTGCTTCCAAGTCCCCCATGCTACGGCCTTAATTTTAAAAAGCATATTATTTTTCTGACCCGCTGGGAAGCTATATTTTAAGTACGCCCGCTTGTCAGCAAAAAACGGCGACAAATTTTGTATCATTTGAGTCATTATTTGTCAAATTTTTTAAAATGTTAGTTTTTCAAAATGGTTATTGCGACGCATGATTTAATTGTTGTCTTCCCGGATTTTTTCAGGCAAAATATAAAGATTTATTATTGGTTTTAGACCGTTAAACGAGTGCTGACCGCAATAGGACAAGACAGAGTATGGATAAAGAAAAGTCCAGAGACGCCGGCCTGGCCCTGGTGCTGATCCTGCTGCTGGCCGCCTGGGTGGGTGCCGGTATCCATCATCCGCTGATCGCGGTGGCCGCCGCAGGCGTTCTGATCTGCATGACCGCTCCCCGGTTATTTGCCCCCTTTGCCGTTTTCTGGTTCGGGTTGTCCCGGATTCTGGGCGCGGTAGTTTCCCGTATCGTACTCTCGGCGGTCTACCTGCTGGTGGTTGTTCCCGTGGCGATGATGCGGCGGTTGGCCGGAAAGGATACCATGCGATTGAAGCAGTGGAAGAAAGATGATGGTTCGGTGTTTGTCGAACGCAACCATCTGTATACCCGGGAGGACGTGAGGCATCCTTATTAGCTTTACCGAAAGGCAAGTGCCATGGAGTTTCTTAAAGATTTGTGGGGTTTTTTAAATAAGCGAAAGAAATACTGGTTGTTGCCGATTATCCTGGTGCTTCTGTTTTTCGGTACGCTGATTGTTCTGACCAGCGGTACCGCGGTGGCGCCGTTTGTGTACACCCTTTTTTAAAAAACAGCCGGCATGCCTGAACACATTCTCGGTATTTCAGCCTATTACCATGACAGCGCGGCTGTCCTCCTGACGGACGGCGATATCGTGGCCGCCGTACAGGAAGAACGGTTTACGCGCAAAAAGCATGACCCTTCGTTTCCGCGCAAGGCGGTGAGGTATGCCCTTGACGAGGGCGGTGTCCGGATCGAGGACCTGTCGGCCATCAGTTTCTACGATAAACCTTACCTGAAGTTCGAGCGGCTCCTGGAGACGTATCATGCTTTCGCCCCCCGGGGGCTGGTCAGTTTTCTGGAAAGCGTACCGGTCTGGGTCAAGGAAAAACTGTTTATGAAGAAAATGCTCTGGGACGAGCTGGAGGCCGTAGCCGGGAATCCCATCCGGAAAAGGCCGCCGTTGCTGTTCCCCGAGCATCATCTGTCTCATGCGGCCAGCGCCTTTTACGCTTCGCCGTTTGATGAGGCCGCCGTGCTGACGGTTGACGGCGTGGGTGAATGGGCCACGGCCACCATCTGTTCCGCCGGAGCGGAGGGCATTAAGGTCCTTAAGGAGCTTTGCTTTCCCCATTCGGTGGGATTGCTGTATTCCGCTTTTACCTGTTATTGCGGTTTCAAAGTCAACAGCGGCGAGTACAAACTGATGGGGTTGGCTCCCTACGGGAACCCCGGCAGTGAGCGGTGCCGCCGGTTTCAGCAGGCCATCGAAACTTATCTGGTGGATATCCGGGAGGACGGTTCGATCCTTCTGAATCTGGACTTTTTTGATTATGCCACCGGCCTGCGCATGTGTGCTGATAAAAAATGGGAGAAAATTTTCGGCCTGCCCCGGCGGGTCCCGGAGGGTCCCCTTTCCCAGCCATACATGGACTTGGCCCTGGCGATTCAGCGGGTGATCGAGGAAATTGTCCTGCGGCTGGCCGGAACCGCCCGGAAACTGACCGGCAGTGACAACCTGGTCATGGCCGGGGGGGTGGCGTTGAACTGCGTGGCCAACGGCCGGCTGCTCAAGGCCCGGATTTTTGATCGTATCTGGATCCAGCCCGCGGCCGGAGATGCCGGCGGCGCCCTGGGCGCCGCCTATGCCGCTGCCTGCATCGGCAACGACCACCGTCTCCTGCCCGCAGTTGACGGGGGGGACCGGATGAAGGGGGCTTACCTGGGGCCGGAATTTACGGCGTCCGATGTCCGGAAAATGGCCCGGCGGTACGGGGCGGCGTATGATCATTTCCCGGATGTGAACATGCTCTGCCGCGGAATAGCTTCCCTGCTGGCAGAAGGCAGGGTGGTCGGCTGGTTTCAGGGACGGATGGAATGGGGGCCGCGGGCTCTTGGCAACCGCAGTATCATCGGTGATCCCCGGCAGCCGGACATGCAGAAGAAGATGAACCTGAAAATAAAATACCGGGAGGGCTTCCGGCCGTTCGCGCCCTCGGTGCTGGCCGAAGACGTCGGAGAATACTTCGATCTGGACACGCCTTCGCCGTATATGCTGCTGGTGGCGCCGGTACGGGAAAACCGCCGTCGCCCGTTGCCGGAAGGGTATCATGATCTGGAGCTGTATGACCGTCTTTACCATCAGCGTTCGGATATCCCGGCGGTCACGCATGTGGATTTTTCCGCCCGCGTCCAGACCGTTCATCGGGAGACCAATGACCGGTACTGGCGGCTGCTCAGCGCCTTTAAGGACTTGACCGGCTGCGGCGTGGTTGTCAACACCAGCTTCAATGTCCGGGGCGAGCCGATTGTCTGCACCCCGGAAGACGCTTACCGGTGCTTTATGCGGACGGAAATGGATTTTCTGGCGATCAACGAGTTTGTGTTCAATAAACAGGCGCAGCCAGTATTTCCCGAGAAAGGTGACTGGCGGCAGGATTATCAACTGGATTGAGGAGGTATCAAAAGCGAGTTCTATGTTAAAACGTGATTACCGGACCCGAGAGGAGATTCTGGGGTTTTTTGAAAATTTAGGCGTTATCTACCTTAGCCGGACGAGGATCGACTGGGAACCCCTGATGCAAATGAATTTGCGCAAGAGCCCTTATTATATTGAAAACAGAAAAGAGTTCGATTATCTTGCCCGTCGGTACGGCGCTGATATCGATCGGGCAGCCATCGCGCCTATTTATATCAGCAGGATCGATAAAACCATCGGCTATGGGGTTTTTGCCGACAACGACATCCGGGAGGGCGACTTTATCGGTGAATACACCGGCGTGGTGCAGATTTCGGGAAAGCACACCCGTTGCTTCAAGGCCGATAGTGGACATGAATCGGATTACAGCTGGTACTATCTGGACAAGCTGGATAAGGCGCCTCCGCTTGAAATCAATGGCCGCCTGGAAGGCAACGAGATGCGTTTTGTCAACCACGGCCAGGAACCCAACCTGCTGGTGGAGCATACCCTCTATCGTGGCCAGTGGGTGCTTTTTTTTATTGCCTCCCGGGATATAAAAAAAGACGAGCAGCTGCTCATCAGTTACGGAGAGGCCTACTGGGACGAAGAATACCGCGATCGTCAGGCAATATAAGGACGTCTGCCGTTTGGAGGCCCGGGCTCCGGGTGAATGAAGCGAGATATCTGCGCCAACGGCGGGCATTATTTGAAAACAGATGCCGGCGGGTATATATTGATAATTGATCCTGTCATTGTGACGGGATTCATTTTCCGGGCATTCCGGCCATGCCGGTTGCGGGAAGATTATTATATTACAAGGTCATAAGGAGGTCGTATGCGGAACAGCAATCGTTTCAGCCGGAGAGATGGTTTGTCTCTGCTGGTTATCGGTCTGGTGTCTTTGGGAATAGCCATGATGCCGGCATGCTCCAAGAAAGCCGAGCAGGAGAAGGCGGCGGTGGAAAAAAGTGCGGTGCCGGAAAAGCCCCAGGGAATTCCGGCGGCCGCGTCTCAAGACCCCCGTCAGGAGAAAATTCTGCAGTTACAGAAGATCCAGGGAGAGTTGATCGCCATGCAGAGCGCAACCTTCAAAAAATATCCGGAACTGGTGAAAGAACAGGAGGGATTAAGAAAGCTCATCGACGATAAAATGCAGGCCCTGTTGAAGCCCCAGAAAATAGACCTGCAGCAGATCCCCGAGCTCCAGAAGAAACTCCAGGATCCCAATCTGCCCGCGAATGAGAGAACGGGGCTGATGAAGGATTTCCAGGATAAAGTCCAGGTGGTCAAAAAAGCCCGGGTGGACGCCATGAATGATCCGAAGATCCAGGAGGCGTATAAGCAATATGAGACGCATCTGAAAGAGAAGTTGATCGCCGAGAATCCACAGGCAACCGAGAAAATAGCGGATTTTGACAAGATTCAGGCGGAACTGCAGGCTATAAACAGCAAGGCCGTTGCCGGACCTGCGAAAACTCCCATGAATCAGTGATCCACGAGCGATATATCCGGCCGACCTTTTATCTGGACGCCGATCATCCGGAGGTGGCGGCTTTTGCCCGTGATGCCTCCGGCGGAACGGAAGCTCCTGCCAGAAAACGCGCCGTCAATCTGTATTACGCGGTTCGGGACGGTTTTCGTTATAACCCTTACGCTTTCTCGCTGGACAGGAGAAAATTCAAGGCCAGCTTTACCCTGGCGGCCGGGGAGGGTTTCTGTGTCCAGAAGGCGATTCTGCTGGCGGCCGCGGCCCGGGCGGTGAGCCTTCCCGCCCGCCTGGGGTTCGCCAATGTCCGGAACCATCTGGCTACCGAACGGTTGAAGGCCCTGATGGGGACCGACCTGTTTGTATTCCACGGCTATACGGAGATGATGGTTGACGGCCGCTGGGTCAAGGCCACCCCGGCCTTTAACTTGAGCCTGTGCGAGAAGTTCGACACCCGGCCGCTGGATTTTGACGGGGTGACCGACTCCATTTTTCACCCTTATGATAACCGCGGCCGTCAGCACATGGAATACGTGCACGATTACGGCGCCTTTGACGACTTTCCTTATGACAAAATGATCGAGGAGTCTCGCCGGTATTACCCGGCCTGGTTCCATGACGAAAACGTGAATTTCGACCACATCGGCGGTGATTTTGAAAAAGAGCGGGAGGATGATCGCCGCCGGGGGTGACCCGTTTAGTCCGGACAGTGTCCCTTCCGCAGCAAGTCGAACACCGTCTTGACCGGATTGAAGGCGTCCGAAGGAAGTTCCACAAAGACCGTGTTCCAGTAGGCCATGGCCCCGTTCCACAGACCGGGGTGTTCCAGCGCTTTCAGGCTCCGTCCGTCCTTGGATTTTTCCGTTATGATTCCCGCCAGCGGGTCCGCGAAATCGGCCAGGCGAAACGGCCGGCCGGTATAGTCCCGGACGGCGCAGGCGATGATGACCGGGTTGAAATGGGTGGATGAGAGCCAGATCTCCTTCTGTCCGGCGGCGGTCATATCCACCTGGGCTTCTTCAATAATCTGGACGGAGATGTCGCCGCGGCTGTCTTTTATCCAGAAAGGCCCGCCTCCGGGTTCCCCGGTATTTTTTACCACGCCGCAGACACGTAAGGGACGGTTCAGCCGTCCGATCAGAAGCTCTTTTTCCTCGACCGGGGCATCTCCGGTGATGATGTCCGTCAGGAAAAGGTTCAGGTGCCTGGAGGCCCAGGCCGTAACTTCTTCAATCAGGTCCCTGTCAGCGTCTCTTGCGGTCAGGCGTTCCAGACAGGCAAATACCTGCTGCTGCAGCTCCACCAGCAGCCCGCACATGGCGGCAATGGCCGGAGCCGTTTTCCGCCTCAACGGCTCCATGGCAATATTGTCGATGTTTTTGATAAACAGAAGATCTTCGGCGAGGCGATCCAGATTGCCCAGCAGGGCGCCGTGGCCCCCGGGCCGGAAAACCAGCCGGCCGTTTCGATCGCGAAAGGGCGTGTTGTCGCTTGCGGCGGCGATGGTATCGGTGGCGGGATCCTGGCTGGAGAACGTCACCTCCGGGGAGACGCCGTATCGCCCTTCAATCTGTGCGCCGCCTGATCTGAGATGCTCCTTGATCGCGGTTTCATGCGCCAGGGGTACGGTAAAATGGACCCGGCAACGGTGATTCCGGTCGGCGAACAGTTCGGCCGCCTCGGCCAGATGCTCTTCAAAGGCGGTCCGGGAATAAGAAGCGGACGCGGCTTCGTCCCGGTAACGGTGAAACAGGATTAATCCTTTGGGGAGGTCGGCGTAGCCAAGTCCGCTGGGCGTCAACAGGTATTTCAGTACGGCCGCCGATCCGCCTTCCCCGGTCAAATCGTCATGGTTCACTCCATCTTGTTCCATGGCTTTCCACAGGGCGTCACGGCAGGCGAAGCGGTTTAGGTTGGCCAGAAGAGCGGTTACGCTTTTGTCCGACGCAGGGCTTTCCCCTCCGGGTTTCTGGTGGGCGGCAATCAGGTCCTTGAACATGCGGGTTGCGGCGCCTGAAGCCGGAACGAATTTGGCAAGACGGCCATTGTCCACGGCCTGCCGGAATACAGCCGCCAGCCGCCTGACGGTTTCTGTCTCCAGCGGCATAATACCGTTGTTGATCGTGCACGGGGCGATCAGTTCCGGAGCGGCAACACCCCGGGCAAACATCCGCAGCTGGGCGTTTACCGTTTCGGGGGTAAGGCCGTGGGCCCTGATATCCTCCAGATCCGCCTGGCTGAATGGATAATCGCTCATCATTTTCCTGGATTTTGCAAAATGGTTATCGAATAACCGGAAAAGTGGCGCCGCCTTCGGGAAATACGGCGACGCTCGCCCGGGGTCCCAGTCGTTTTACTCCCGCCCGGATAACGTCCTGGGGAGTATGAGTGAAGCCGTTAAAAAAGAAAAGCGCTTTTACGGTTTCGGCCGTCAGGGAGGGCACGAAAAACAGCAGCTCGTACTGACGGATCAGCTGCATGGTGTAATAATAAAGGAAGCGTTCTTCTATATTCAATCCCTTTCTGGTGAGATTCAGAAAGGCATATACCCGGGACGGTCCGATCAGCCGCAGAATTTTTTTAACGACGGGCAGGGGCAGGGGGGATCGCTTCGGTTCGGGAATATCGTCCAGCCCTTTTTCCGCCCGCAGGAAGCCCATGACCGTGCCGCCGGGCTTGAGGGCGGGCAGGGCATTGCCCACGCATTTCATGCTCTGTTTGAAATTGATGTCCATGGGATGGGCGTTGACGATGACCCCGTCCACCTGCCTGTTCATCTCCAGCCCCGAGCGATCCAGGGTAAAACGGATGCCGGCCCGGTGGGCCGCTATCGGGTCGCCCGCGAAACAGGCGATGACGGTTCGGTTGTGGTTAAGGGCGACATTGACGCAGAAGATATCCGCCCGGATCATCCCCCGGCACTCCTCCAGGTCCAGTCGAAAGGAGTTTTGCTCCGGGAGTCGGCCGACCCGGTTGGCCTGGTAGGGCGGCTCCGTGAGAATTTCATGATGCCGTCCGATGGTTTCGGCCGAGGCCACCCCGGGCAGAATGTTTTTCAGCCCGCCGCCGAAACCGGCCATCAGATGCGGTTCAATCAGGCCGATCAGCACGATCAGGTCTGCCTCGGCCAAACGCCGGTTCAGGGATACCGGTGTCCCTCGCCGGGTGTTGCCCATGAAGGCGTTGGCGTCGGGATCAAAAGCCCGGTGATTTTCCCAGGGGATCCGGGCCAGGTTGGCGGCCCCTATCTTTTCGGCCATTTCCGCTTCGGTCATGGGGGTATGGATCCCCAGGGCCGGAATGACCAGCATGTCAGCCGTTTCCCCCCCGGCCGCGGTCAGTTCTTCCGTCACCAGGTGAAAGAATCGGCTTACCGGGGTCGGCCGGGTGTTGTCGTCAACAATAATGATGATTTTTTTTCCGCCCAGGCGTTTTTCAGAGAGAGGGGTCGTACCGGCCGGCTGCCGCAAGGCGGCTTTAATGATTTCCAGTTCATGGGCCCCGGTACCCGGCTGGGGGTTAGACGGTTGCGGCTGGATGACGTCCCATGTGTCCGGCAGGTCCAGCTTCAGAAACGTTTCCCCCCAGGGCAGTTCAATACGCATGCCGTGAAACTCTCCCTTTCCCCGTGTCGATGGTTTCATCGATATTTAATTTATCATTTTATCAGCGGGGAAAACGACGGGCAAGGATTATTAAATGGCCGCAGCCGGCCGGACGCTGTCGGTGCCGGTAAATTGTCTTGACAGAGAACTTGACCATGGAATAGGTTTTTTCAAATCTCAGGACATTTTCGGTTCCGACAGTGAAATTTTCTCTAATCATCCCGGTCGCTCCGGACAGAGGGGCGGAAATTATGGCGTCGATCCGCCGCCTGGACTATCCGGACTCGGCCTACGAGGTGGTGACGACCCGGGGGACCAACCCGTCGGCGGGCAGGAATCAGGGCGCCCGGCTGGCCCGGGGGGAGATATTGGCCTTCCTGGATGACGACGCGACCATCCCGCCTGATTATCTGCTTGAGGCGGAAGCGTTTTTCCGCGAGTATCCGGAAATTGATATCGTCGGAGGACCGCAGTTGACGGCAACGGATGATCAGGGATTTTCAAGGATCAGCTGGTACGCGCTTTCTTCGATGTTCGGGGCCTGGAAAGTGTCCCGGCGATATGCCTTAAGGGAAATCCGGCTGAACGCGGACGAGACGGCCGTTTCCTCGGCCAATCTGCTTTGCAGGAAACGGGTGCTGGATACGGTCGCCTTTGACACTACCCTCTTCCCCGGGGAAGACCCCAAATTTATTGCCGACGCCATCCGGGCCGGTTTCCGTATCGCCTATTCGCCCGCCATTCGACTTTATCACCGGCGAAGAGCGACCGTTCCGGCGCTCATGCGTCAGATATTCAGTTACGGAAAAGCAAGGCCCCGGAAAGAAACGCTGCTGGAAACCCTGCGGATGCCGTTTTTTTTCGTGCCCAGCCTGTTTCTGCTTTACCTGATCGGGCTGGGAGCGGTGACCGCCGTGCAGCCTTGGATTGTGGGCGAGGCATTATCCTTCGGCGGCGGTTTGACGAACGAGCCGATGCCGGGCAAGCTGCTCTTTCTGCCGCTGTTGATTTATGCGGCGGCCGCCGTCCTTTTCGGCATATACGATTCGGCCAGGAACAGGGATTTGAAAGCCGTTTTCGTCCTTCCATTCATGTATCCCCTGATCCACCTGAGTTACGGACTGGGGATGATCCGGGGGTATGCGGACAGGCTCCGGTTCATTCCGGGCATTAAATCACGAAAACCTTCCGGTCTCATATGAAGATTCAATTTGTGCTTGCCCCGCCCCGGAGGACGCCCCGGCTCGGTGAAATGTATGAGCACATTTCTCCTCCGCTGGGGATTCTTTACCTTGCCGGTTATCTGAGAGAACAGATACCGGATCTTGAGTTAAGGGCCATTGACGGGCCCAGAAAAGGGTACGACTTTACGCTGGAGCGTATCATCGGTTTTAACCCGGACATCCTGTGCGCTTCCTATTATGTGACCTCCACCCTCGGGGCGTATGAAATGATTGATGCCCTTAAACAGTTAAATCCCGGGTTGCTCTGTATTGTCGGCGGTCATCAGGTCACGGCCCTTCCGGGAGAGGCGTTGCGGCGTTCACGGGCGGATATTGAGGTTTACAGTGAGGGCGAGGTCACTCTCACGGAGATTGTCCGGGCATATAAATGCGTTAAAGACATCAGGCAGATGAACCTGAGCGAAATCCAGGGGGTCGGTTACCTGGCCAACGGCGAATTGAAAACGACTCCTCCGCGGCCCCTTATTCAGGACCTGGATACCATCCCTTTCCCCGCCCGGGATTTAATCGACATGAGGGATTATACCGGCTGGTACATTACCCGGCAAAACCCCCAGGCCAGGGTGATATTCGCCAGAGGGTGCCCTTATCGATGCACCTTCTGCTCCAACAAGGTCTGGAACCGGCCCGGTCAGGTCGTCAGGACCCGCTCCGCGAAAAATATCGCCGATGAGCTGGAGGTATTGAAAAGAGACTACGGGGTAAAAGAGTTTTTCGACGACAGCGATGAGCTCAATCACAACATCCCCAAAGCGATTGATATCTGTAATGAAATTAAAAACAGAAAACTGGACATGACCTGGAAATGTCAGTTGCGGAGCAACAATCTGCCGGAAGAACTGGCCCGGGCCATGGCCGAAGCCGGTTGCTGGTTTGTTCACCTGGGGATCGAGTCCGCCAACCAGCGAACCCTGAACGGAATCAGGAAAGGAATAACGGTTGAACAGGGAATAGCGGCTTGCGAACTGATGCAGCGCTATGGCATAAAGACGCTGGCGCTGTTTATGCTGTTTAATGTATGGGAAGAGGGGAACCAATTATGCTTTGAAGGGGTGAAGGAGACCCGGCGGACCATTGCCTTCGCCCGGCATCTGCTGAAGAGCAACAGGGCCCAGTTGATTTCTTCGTCGCCGACCCTGCCCTATCCGGGCAGTGAATTGTACGACATTGCGCAGCGGCATGGTTTGATTAAAGAGCATCTGCGTGACAACTGGGACGCCTGGCTGAGGGACGAGACGTTTATCATGCAGTTGCCCGGGGTAACGGAAAAGGAGATGACCGGTCTGCGACTGCGGGCGAATATCCTCATCGTGCTGTCGTTTTTGAAGTTCGGCCATTTTTCAGTCAAAGATATACCTTTTTTTATTAAGAGAGTCATCAAGGTGCTTGGAGACAATGTGAAGGCCCGAATAAAAGCTGAAAAATGAAAATATTGTTCATCAAGCCTTCCCAGGGCAAAGTTCCCCAGGTAATCGACGTACCCCTGGCCTTTCTCTATCTTTCGGCGTATTTGAAGCGATACCTGAAAGCGCCCGTTGATATCGAATTGATCGACCTCCGGCTTACCCGGAAAATCGGACAGGCATTAACAAAAAGGCTCCATGCTTTTCAGCCGGATATTATCGGAATCAGTTTGCTGGCCATGGATAAGGCTTTTTTGAATGAATGGTCGGCCTTTTTAAGGATGAACGCCCCGGATGCAAAAATCGTGATCGGCGGCCCGTCGGCAACTTTTGAATATGATGATCTGCTGTTGTCAAACGACTCGGTCGATTGGGCGGTGATCGGTGAAGGGGAAGTTGTTTTTTTAAATCTTGTGCGGGCGCTTATCGCCGGGAAAACACCCAACCAGCTTGACGGCCTGGCGTATGTCGACGGGGAAAAGGTCGTCTGCAATCCCCGGGCGGATTACATTGAGGATCTTGATACGCTGCCGTTTCCGGATTACGGCCTGGTAAATTTGCCGGATTACTTCGGCCCTTTGGGTAATTCGTTTAATGGCTTTCTCTGCAAAAAACATTATGCGCCGGTCATCAGTTCTCGCGGGTGCCCGTATCATTGCGCTTACTGCCATGACGTTTTCGGCAAAAGAGCCCGCAAGCGGACCCCGGAAAATTTTGTCGAAGAAATTCAATGGCTGTACGATGAATACGGCATCAGAGAGTTTCACATCATTGATGATATTTTTAATATTGACCGGGACCGCATGCATGCCATTCTGAATTTGATTATGGCAAGCGGCCGGCCTATTAAACTGGCCTTTCCTAATGGGTTACGGGCGGATCTGCTGGAAAGAGAAGATATAGCTCTGTTGAAACGGGCCGGTGCATATACACTGACATTCGCTATTGAGTCCGCCTCGCCCAGAGTGCAGAAAATCATCAAAAAAAACCTGGATATTGCCAAAGTTCTGGAAAATATCGAGTATGCCGAAAGTATCGGTTTGATCGTCAGGGGCTTTTTCATGCTGGGCTTTCCCGGGGAAACGGTCGCGGAAATCCAGTCGACAATCGCCTTGGCCAGAAAAACCAGCCTTGATCTGGCTTCATTTTTTATTGTTATTCCCTTCAAAGGGACGACGCTTTCCGGACTGGTGAAAACCATGTATCCCGGCCTGATGTATACGGTACGAGGAGATTACTGGGATGAAAACTCTTTTTACTATCTGGCTACCGGGTATGATAACAAGAAGGCGCAGGTACATGCTTCGTTGAGGTTTTATCTGCCGTTTCGGGTTTTTAAGACGTTGAAAAAGTTTCCGAACAAATTGCATATGATTAATCTTGTTTTGGACTTTCTGGCCGTTTTTCATAAAAAGAGGGTGTCATAAAATAGTTTTTATAGGGTTGTCCCGGATTTACAAACAATGAAAATTCTGTTTCTCCTGCACTCTCTCGGCGTGGATGAACGGTTGGGGATCATGACACTTTCCAGCATCCTCAAGCAAAACGGACACGCTGTCAGACTCCTGATGACAGGGGGGCTTGCGCTGAAGGCGTGTATTGAGAGAATAAAACAGTTTGGCCCGGAAGTGCTGGCTTACAGCGTCATGACCGGAGAACACGCTTATCATGCCGCGCTGAATGAAAAAATAAAACAGGCTTACCCCTGTTTCGCGGTCTTCGGCGGTCCCCATCCCACGTATAAACCCGAAATGGTTGAGCTGCCGGGGGTAGATGCCGTGTGCCGGGGTGAGGGCGATATCTTTTTTCCGGAACTGCTGGAAAAAATGAGCCGGAACAAAGACTTTTATTCCACGCCCAATTTCTGGTTTAAAAAACCGGACGGCACGGTGGTGAAAAATGAGATCGGCCCGCTGGTAAGCCATCTGGATGCGCTTCCTTTCCCGGACCGGGAACTGGTGTATGACGCCGATATCCTTTTCCGTTCAAGGGGCAAAAAAACATTTATGACCATGCGGGGATGCCCCTATACCTGTTCTTATTGTTTCAACCATGCTTATAACCGGTTAACCAGAGGCAAGGGGCCGGTGCTCAGGTACCGCTCGGTGGATAATGTCATATCGGAAATAAAAGCGGTCAAGGCGTTTTACCCGCTGGAGCGCGTCAGCTTTGAAGATGATACCTTTCTCCTTAAGCCGGCCGGCTGGCTGGAGGAATTCGCGGACAGATACGCCCGGGAAATCAATATTCCGCTCACGTGCAATGTAAGGAGCGATCTGGTCGATGCGGAGAAGGCCAGGCTGTTGAAGGAAATGGGGTGCGTCATGGTGTTTGCCGGGGTTGACCCGCCTGATGAAGAGATATTAAGCCGGACACTGAAGCGGAATGTTACCATGGAGCAGACGATGAACGCCTGTCGGCTTCTGCGGAAACATGACATTAAAGTGGCCACGGAAAGCCTGATGGGCCTGCCGGTAGACGATCCCCTTGGGGCGGCTATGGCGACACTGGATTTTAATATCAGGGTGAAACCCTACCTGGCCTTGACCTTCATGCTTTATCCCTATCCGGGGACCGAAATCGCGCGCCTGGCGGTTGAAAAAAAAATGTTTCCCATGAATCATGATAAGCAGACGGCACCCAACCGCGCCGGCACGGTCTTGATCTACCGGGACGAAAAAACGAAGGTGAAACTACTGAATCTGTTGCATCTATTCAGCGTTATTGTTCAATTCCCTTTTCTGCGGCCTTTAACGCCAATGCTTATTTCGCTACCCGCAAACCGGTTATATCCGCAGGTATACTTTTTCTTTTTTGGCTACAAGATGTTGAGACTTTCGGGCAGAAAAATATTTGCCAGGACTATTCTGCGATATTTGCCTTACTATCTCCGATACATCAGGTTAATCTGGAAACAGCAGATATGAGAAAGAAAACCCAACCCCGGGGCATATTGGAGCGGATCCGTTTTTTAAAGAGCCATCCGGTATGGAAGTCTCAATATTCGGCCTTTGTGAAAGCGGTTTCACAGCTAAGGCTGCCCGCCGCATCAACGGGCCTGTCTGTCTCCTGCGGTGACGGCACCTGGGATTTTCTGGCCCTGACCAATAATCACAACCTTAAAAAAATAATCGCGACGGACGTGGTCGACTGCCCCGTGAGCGGCGACGATATCAACCTGTTGAACGCTCAAGCCGCCTGGTCTTTTCAACGGGTCTCACCCGATACGGTTCTGCCCGTGAGCGACAGCTTGTGCGAACTCGTCCTGCATCAGGACGTTATCGAGCATACCCCCAAACCTTATCTGCTGTTAAGGGAGAATCACAGAGTATTAAAACCGGGCGGATATCTCTTGTGCGGGACGCCGAACATTTTCCGGCCGGCCAATATACTGAAGCTGATGTCAGGCAGGTTGAGCTTCCCCTGGCGTCTGACCACCGGTCTTTTGAACCCTGCTTATCTGAATCCCGGTGTCCAATCAGACGACATGGTTCATGTCCAGGAGTTTAATCAATACCAGTTGAGGACAATGCTGGAAGAAGTCGGGTTTGAGGTGGTCTCGCTTGCCCGGTGTTTTTTCGGTGTGAGTTTTTTAAAGCTTAATTTTTGTGATTTTCCAACCGGTAATCTGGGCGGAAATCTGTGCCAGTATCTTTTCTGCGTTGCCCGCAAGCGTTCGTAAATGGCGCCTGCCATTCCTTCTTATTTCCTTTCGGGGTTGGCGCCTTCAGACCCCGTGTCCGGCATGACCGGGGCGGTATCTTCTCTGCGTTGTCTCTGATTATCAAGGATGATTCGAAGGTTTTTGACGGCTGTCTGGTAATCGGGGTTTATTTTTATGGCCTGATTCAGGTGATCACAAGCTTCCTGGAAATGGCCCTGTTCATACAGCGCCAGTGCCAGGTTGTTGTGCGTCTGGAAAAGGCCGGGATTAATCGTCAACGCCATACGGTAAAGAGCGATGGCCTTATCGGTCTCTCCCATGCGTATCAGCAGGTCCGCCAGGCCGTGATGGGCCGGAACGTAACCTGGAGACAGCTTCAATGCCTTTTCATAATGCCGGGCGGCGTCTTCCGTCAGATCAGCAGACGCCAGGGCGTTGGCCAGTTTGGTGTGCCCCAGGGCGCTGTCGGGAGAGACCCGCAGGTACTGCCGGTAGTGCTGTATGGCTTTGTTGATTTCTTTTTTTTCCATATAAGCGTCGCCAAGATTGGCGCGTGCTTTTTTATTGTCGGCGCAGATCTCCAGGGCATGGTTGAAAATGGTGATGCTGTTTTGCCAGTGCCGGGTCTGAAGGTGGGCCAGGGGAATCAGCGCGGTCAGAACAGTGATGCCCGCAGCCGGAAGAAGGTATCGGCTATGTTTCAGGCTTGACATTAAAGACGGCACACCAAAGGAGACCATTATAAAGATTCCGATCAGCGGTATATAGAGATGGTGATCCTCAACGGGTCTGCCTGACAAAAAAACCATCAGCATGACCGGCGCCGAGGCGATCAGAAACCAGAGCCATCCGGTGAGGATGTATCTGCGGGTGTTCGCTTTCCACAGGACCAAAACGGAAAACAGCAGCAGCACAATTAGCAGGCCTGTGGCCGCCCATAAAGGGGCTTCCGGAGGATCGGGCCGGCAGATGGTCAGCCCCGCCGGATAGACAATTTTTCTCATATGAAAGACAAAATCGACGATTGATCCGGGATGAAAGGTCAAGGATAAGGGCCGGTCGCCCCGCAACTGCCCGGTAATCAGCAGCCTTCCCGCTGCCCACTGGATCGGAGCCAGGGCCATCAGGGGAAGTTTTTCCAGGAGGACTCTGCTCCGGAAAAAGAGCCATGCCGTATCTTTAATACCGGCCGGATTCAGGCGGATTCTCCCCAAGGGCCAGTAGTCGAGCAGGAGCAACAAAAAAGGCAGTATCGCTATGGTGGGTTTGCACATCAACCCCAGCATAAACGGCAAAAAAAGAAGCAGATACCTCTTAACAGACGGGCCTTTGACATAATGGTAGTAGCCGGCAAGGGTAACCATTAAAAAGAAAGCTTCCAGTATGCCGTTATATCCTGCCAGCCAGCTGACCGCCTCTACGTTGATCGGATGAACGGTAAAAAGAATCGCGCAGAACCCGCTTTCCGATTTTTTGCCCGTTGCCGACCGCAGAATTAAATACAGCAGCAGCGCGTTGACGACATGTAACCACAGTGAGAATAAATGGTGCTTGCCCAGATCGTTGCCGAAGAATTCCCATAACAACAGCCTGACAATGGCGGGAATCGGAACCTGGTAGGGGAGATGGTCGGGCAGTTTGTAAAACGCCTGGCCGAACTTTTCCAGGGAGAGGCCGTTTGTTACAAAAGGGACGTATATGCTCGATATGTCATCATAAAATATGTAATCATGACTGCCAATTTGGGCATAAATTACCAGGGCGGCGGCGATGATGAACAGGCATATGATTATGTCAGTAAAATATTTTTTCATATGGACGGATTCATCCGGGCTGATGCGTTAATTTGGCCAACAGCGTGGCGGCGACCGTTTTTATGGCTTGCGGGTCATAGGAGAAAAACTCGTTTTTCAAATCCTGAACGCTCTGGCGGCAGAACAGGCAGTCATTCCCGGACAGCTCTTCCCAGGCCCTTTTTACGCCGCCGCTGCCGTGGACGCTCCGGCCGTTTTCGCCCCTGCCCAGCAGCATGGGGCAGGGGTACATCATGCCGTTGCTGTCAATAAAGGCATGGCCGCGGGCGATGCGGCAGGGCGGGAAATGATAGCCCGGCGGCAGCGGATCGCCCCTGCGGAATATCCTGTCCAGGGGGATGCCCAGCGGAAAACCGATGATGTTGTTCAGCAGCCGGAAGGTCTTGTCCACGGGGTATCCCTTTGTTTTGTAATCGCGGACCCGGCGCCAGAACAGGCGCAGTTCTTCGGCTGACATGACGAACTCCCGGTCCTGTTCCCGGGTAATGGCTTGTTCGCAGAGGCCCAGAGTGGTGTTCCAGTTTCGGGCCAGGGTGAGCAGGTAATCCAGGCTGTCGGCGTTGTTCCGGTTGAATACGGTTCTCATCTGAACGGGAATGCCGTTGTCCCGGCACAGGGACAGACTTTCCATGATTTTTTTGTGGGAGCCCCGGCCGCGGTTTTTCTCCATGTCGGCTTCATTGCCGTCGATGCTGTGACAGACATAACTGACCTTCTTCAGGGCCGCCAGTCGCTGGCGGGTAAAATAGCCGTTAGTGATCACTTCGACGATGATTTTTTTTCGGGCGATATAATCGATAATATCGCCGACGTCTTCCCTCAGCAACGGCTCTCCGCCCAGCAGGACAATATAGCGGGTTCCCATGGCGTACAACTCGTCAACCATGTGAAAGATTTCCTGCTTTGAGAACTCGTCTTCTTCTCTTCTGCAAGGGGAGTTGGGAAAGCAGTATACGCAGTTCAGGTTGCACCTCGGGGTGATGAAAATGCCGGTGTACAGGGGCATCCGCCGGCCTGTCATCAGTGCCCTGGTGTACTGCCCCGCGGCTTTTACCAGCGGCAGGCCGCTGCGGAGCGCTCGCCCGAAATTCATTTTTCACGCTTTCCCATAGCGGTTTTGAACGGATAATAAATACTGATCATATCCATGATGCCGATCGAAGGCAAGGAGGGAAGTGCCCCCGCGGCCGTAAACGATGATTGCTTTTTGCAAGAGAAGTCACTATGTTGTCAGACATAACCTGCGGGCTGCAAAATTACGAGATTATTGGAATATCAAGGGCGGGGCATGCGGTATGCCTGATTCATACAAGGACCGTTCTCCCGGCGGCGTGACAGCCGCCTTCCGCCGAAAACCGCTGATTGCGATTGCGGCAGGGGTTGCCTTTTTTTTCTCTGTTTACTTCTGGGTATCGCCGCGAATCGGTTTTGTCGGATACGGCCGAGACTGTTTTTACCTTCAGGACTATGCCTATCATATTATTCTGACCAGCCATTTCTGGTCTCAGGGATTCGGGAATATCTACGACCTGGGCTTTCAGCTGCAGGCGATTTCGGCATATATGGAAAAACCGGCCATGGCGGCCATGCCGGTGGCGGTGACGCCGATCGCCCTGATTGTCTGGATGCCCTTCGCGTATATCGCGAGATTCAGCCTTTCAGCATCCTACAGCCTGTGGGTGGCTGTTTCCGCCGGGATCCTGATCCTGGCCCTGCTGAAAATATCGGCGCCGCTTTATCCTTTTCCGCCTCACCGGCGTCTTCCTCTGGTCCTGTGCGGAATTACCGTTTTTTCGCTGGTCGGGGTCTCCGCTGTTATTGTCGGGCAGACCTCTCTCTATGCCGGAGGAATCCTAAGCCTTTTGATTTACAGGATGACGCGTCTCAGGGAGAAGCCGGAAAAAACGGCGACAGATTGGCTGTCGGTCCTGCTGATTGTCGCGGCGGGCCTGAAGCCTCCATATCTGATCATCGGTTTCGGCGTATTGTGGATTTACGGCCAGTGGCGTGAGTTATGCTGTGCAACGGCATTGATAATGGCTCTGGCGGCCGCGCTGACCCCACTGTTGACCCCGGAATGGATTCGGTCATATCTGCGCTTGCTGCAGATGTACAGCAGCGGCGATTTCCCTGATATTTATGCCTGGTCCATCGCCCCCCGGACCATGAACATCCTCAGGAGCGCGATATCCGGTTTCACCGGCGACCGGATCGCCGCCGGCATTTCAACTGTCGTCAGCGCGTTGATGATAGCCGGCATCGGTATATGCAGCCGGTTCAGGCCGTTGACCCATACCGCCGGACCGCCGCGATTGACCGTGGCCCTTATCGCCTGCTGCCTTCTTTTTTCTCCAAATTCGGGGGCTTACGAAGACATACTGCTGATTCCGGCTTTTGTCGCGGTGCTGGCGGAGGGAGCAACCCCCCGACTGTCAACCTTTAGGTCCGCGGTGATCGCCTGCGCCCTGTTTCTTTCTCTTTTCCACAATGTCCCGGGATCCAGCCATCATCACCTCTGGATATTTTTTGCGCTGAAGCTGGGGGTGCTGGCCAGCATGGTGTATTATGCGGGACTTGGTAGAACGGGAAAAAATCATTTCGCAGGCCGGAATTGTTTCATCAGGTCCTGAAAATCTTTCGTATGGCGAATATGATCCAGTTCGCTGTCGGCTTCCAGCCATTCACAATGCGAGAACCCGGCCTCAATGCTTTTTTTCAGCCAGGCGACGGCTGTGTCCGGATCGCTTTTCAGGGAGTAAAGGCACGCCAGGTTGTAGGCGATACTGATGCTGCAGTCGGGGCGTTTCTCAAGTAATTGCTGATACAGGCCGATGGCCTGATCATAATGACGGCCGGCTTTAAAGATTGCGGCCAGGGCATTGGTCGCTTCAATGTGACCCGGATCAAGGGACAGGGCCTGCCGAAGGCTGGCGGCCGCCTTGTCCGTTTTTCGCCGCTGCGTCATGATCAGGCCGATCCGGTAGTGGATGTCGGCGGCATTTTGATAGTCCGGTCTGATACGCAACGCCTGTCTGTAGTGATTCAGCGCCAACGTATGGGCCCCTCCGGCCATTAATTCATTGGCCATATTGTAATGCGCTTCGGTAAAGCCGGGATAAAGGTCGATCGCCCTGGCAAAGTGGCCCAGGGCTTTCCGGCCCTGCTTCTCCGCCGCCAGCAGCACCCCCATATTGTTGTGGGCCTGGGGAAAGTCCGGGTGGATCATGATTGCCCGGTTCAGGTGATCCCGGGCTTCATCAAAAATCCTTTTTTCCATCAGGGTTCTGGCCAGATTGTTGTGGGCGGCATAGTTGCCGGTGGTCACATCCAGGGCATGCCGGAACACAGTCTCGCTGTTTTTCCAGTAACCGATCTGATGCCGGGAGATAATACCAAGCACCAGGAAGAGGGCTGACAGACATATTATGATAAAAGGCGTCTTGATGCGCCATTGTCGCGTTATATCTCCTGCCGTCCAGACGGCGGCGATGAGAACGCCGATCCCTGGAATGTAGGCATAACGATCGGCCATGCCATGGCTTCCGACGGGAATGATGCCGATGACCGGCAGCAGCGCGATGAGAAACCAGAACCAGCCGGTGAGCAGGTAAGGCGATTCCTCCCGCCGGCTGACCAGGCCCACCGTGATGGTCAACAGCAACAGCGCCGCGCCGACATATTTCCACCCGGGCAGTTGTTGCTGCCAGGGGTAGAAGATGGCCATATCTGTCGGCCAGAATATATGACCGAGGTAAGCCGCGTAGTTGACCAGGGCGTTGGCGATCCTGCTGGACAGGGGAATATCGGACAGAGATGTCATCGCCCCCGCCTGTTCCTGGGTGAAGACCGTCACCAGTCCGATCAGGATTGAACCGGCCAGCAGCGGCAGCTTTTCCATGATCAGGGCTGCTGTTTTCCCTTTGTTGAAGCGATACAGCGGCCAGTAATCCAGCAGCAGCAGAATCAGGGGCAGCGTCACCAGTACCGGTTTGGCCATCAACCCCAGGAAAAAACACAGGCATACGGCCAGATACCGGCAACGGGAAGGACGATGGACATAGCGGGTGTACCCCAGGATGGTCAGTACCCAGAAGAAAGCCGCCAGCAGGTCCTTGCGGCAGGCGATATAGGCTGCCGGTTCAACCTGCAGCGGGTGCACGCCGAAGATCGCGGCGATGATCAGGCTTCGATAAAAAGCGCCGGTCATGGACCGCAATGCCAGGAACAGCAACAGGGTGTTGGCCAGATGGATGATCAGGCTGGTGAGATGATGACCGGCCGGTTTCAGTCCGTATAGCTGGGCGTCGACCATGTGCGACAGCCAGGTCAGCGGCATCCACATACCGTAATGCAGGGTGAATGCCCTTTTGATGTTGGCCGGAGTTAATCCTCCGGGGACGTGATGCTCCTGGACAAAAAAAGGGTCATCCATGTTCAAAAATTCATGTCCGGTGACCGGATAAAACAGAACGGTTACGATGACGGCCAGAAAAAAACAGGCGGCGAGCGTTTGATAAGGGCGGGACATGTTGTTTCGCATCTGCTATCCGTTTATATCCGTCTGATTTTCAGTATCAGTTTTTTTATCCCGCCGGGGCTGTTGAACGAACGCACCGTCGTTCGGATTCTGGCGGGATGAAGATAAAAATAGATGTAGGCGACCTTTCTGAACAATGCCAGCAGCAGGGGACTGATCTCCCCGCGGCTCATTTTCGGCCTTTTTACACGATTGAAGTCATAGTCGTCAAGATTGGTGGGCGGCGTCCATCCCCCGGCCACAAGGTCGTCAAAAAGTTTTGACCCGGGCGTCGGCGTTGTGACGGAAAAAAGCGCTTCCGTCAGCCCCGATCGGGCCGCGAAACGGATGGTTTCCCATACCTCCCGGGCCGTTTCCGTGGGCGCGCCGAGCATGAAAAACCCAAAAACCTGGATACCCATTTCCCGGGCACATTCAATCAGTCGTCCAATGTCGTTTCTGTCAATTTTTTTGGCGTAAATTCCATTTCGGATTCTGTCGGTAACGGATTCTATGCCGATTTTTATCTTGACCAGGCCGGCGGCTTTCATGTTTTTCAGGGTGGCCTCATCAATGGTGTCCACCCGCGTATTACAGGCCCAGGCGATCTGGATGTTTCTTCGCATCAACTCTTCTGAAAACCGTTCCAGCCATCCGGGCACCACCGCGATCAAATCGTCGGCAAAAAAAAACGAGTCGATGGCGTATTTTTTTTGAAGGTATTGGATATCGTCGATCACCTGTTCCGGGGAACGGATTCGAACTTTCCGACCCAGCACTTCCCGGACCGTGGGCTGGCAGAAGGCGCAGTCATAGGGACAGCCCCGGGATACGGTCAGGGATATCCCCCTGGCGCCCGGCCGCCAGGAATCCAGCTGAAAGAAATGGGCGATATACTGTTCCATGTCAAACAGGTCAAAGGCGGGTGACGGCAGATCATCGATATTATGAATCATGGGGCGGGGCGGATTCCTGTGGACAAGACCTTGGTCCTTATACCATATTCCCGGTACGGCGCTGAAATCCTTGCCTCTGTAATAGGCCTCGACGTACTCTTTGAAGGTGATTTCCCCCTCGCCCAGACAGACGGCGTCGATGTTTTCCTCCCGGATGATGTTGGCGGCCGCCATGGTGGCGTGGGGGCCGCCGGCAATCACCATGGATCCGTGACGTTTGGCAAGACCGGCCGCCTTCAGCGCGTTGGGCGCCAGCAGCACATCCATGTAAATGCCGGTAATATCCGGTTTGAACCGGGCCAGTCGCGTGTCGATATATTGAAATGTTGGGGAAAAACTGGTGTCGATCAGGTCGATTTCAATATCCCTGATCTGTTCCCGGACATAAGCGGCAATGGTGGCCAGGCCGGTGGGCAATTCTCCGGACGGATAACGGAACCGGGGGAAGACAAGGGCGATTTTTTTCATTTAACCCGCTCGAATATTTTCGGAAAGCCTGACCCTGTCAACAAGCTTTTCCGTTATATCTTATGTGAAGAGGAAATACGATGGTTTTCCATAACAAAAGGCAGGACCGGTATCCCGGGCCTGCCTTTTGTTATGTTATATCAGCGTTATTGTGTTTACTGGACCTCAATCTTTCTCGGTTTGGCCGTTTCCGTTTTCGGTACGGTGACCGTGAGTACGCCATCGGCATAGGTCGCGTCCACTTTTTCAGCGGAGGCGTCTTCCGGCAGCTTCAGGCTTCTGGTAAACGTTCCGTACCGGGTTTCCATATAATGATAGTTTTCCTTTTCCTCTTTTTTCTCCAGTTTCTTTTCCCCCTTTACGGTCAGTACGCCGTCGGTCAGGGAAATGTCGATATCCTTTTTGTTGATTCCGGGAAGCTCCGCCTTGACGATGTATTCATTTTCGGTTTCAGACACATCAATGGCGGGGGCCCACTCTTTTTCCCAGTCGGAAACAACCGGCCGACCGAAATCTTTGAAAAAACTGTCGACCAAAGAGGCGCCGGTCGGTTCCCGATGCCATAACCAGTTATCGCTGAATATAGGTAGCAATGCGTTCATAGGTGTCCTCCATATATTTAACCAATCGTTTTTATAGTCACTTACCATCTACCGTTGACTGTAAAGTAAGCATTTCGATTCGGCCGTCAAGAGGGGTGATTCTTTTTTTTGTATGAAAACCGGGGCAAAGATTTGTCGGACCATATCCGCCATTGCGTAGAGCGGAGGATGAATGATATTTATAAAAATGACGGGTTAACCAAAGCCGTGATTGACGAGGAGACCACATGAAGACAGCTCTCACCATCGCCGGATCCGACTCCTCCGGCGGCGCCGGCATCCAGGCGGACTTGAAGACGTTCCAGGCGCACGGGGTGTTCGGTATGAGCGCCGTCACCGCCGTGACCGTGCAGAATACGCAGAAGGTGTATGACGTTCAGGAGGTGGCGCCGGGCATTGTGTACGAGCAGATCGTCCGGGTGTTTGAAGACATCCCCGTTGACGCCGTAAAGATCGGGATGGTTTCCGGGGTGGCGCTGATCGAGGCCATTGCCCGGGCCCTGGAAACGGTGAAGCGGCCGCCGTTGGTGCTGGACCCGGTCATGATTTCCAAGAGCGGTTACTCGCTGCTCAAAGACGAGGCCAGGGAGACGCTGGTCCGGAAGCTCTTTCCCCTGGCGGATGTCATCACCCCCAATGTTTACGAGGCGGAACTGCTGACCGGCGGCCGGATCGAAAACCTGGAAGACATGAAACGGGCCGCTGTGCATCTGGCCGATATGGGAGGCGGCCGGGTGGTGGTAAAAGGCGGGCACCTGCCGGGTGAGGCGGCGACGGATATTATTTTTGACGGCCGGCGGTCCCAGGATTTGACGGCCCCCCGGATCGCGTCCCGCAACACCCACGGCACCGGCTGCACGTTCTCGTCGGCCCTGGCGGCCAATCTGGCCCTGGGACGGGACTTTTTCGCGGCCGCGGCCGCGGCCAAGGAATACATCACCCGGGCCATCCAACAGGCCCCGGACATCGGCCACGGGCCCGGCCCGCTGAACCACATGGTCGCCCCCGGAGGGCAGTAAAACCATCAGGAGTGGCTGGCGCTCTCCAGCATCTCTTTGGCATGCGCCAGGGTCTTGTCGGTGATCTTTTCCCCGCCGGTCATGCGGGCGATTTCCTGAATGCGTTCCTTTTTCGATAAGGCGCGGATGCGGGTGGTGGTGCGTCCCTGGCTGACTTCTTTTTCGATTTTGTAATGATGGTGGCCGAATTTGGCGATCTGGGGAAGATGGGTGATGCACAGCACCTGATGATAGGCGGACAGACCCAGCAGTTTCCGGCCGACCACCTCGGCGGTTTCACCCCCGATACCGGCGTCCACTTCGTCAAACACGATGGTGCCCACGGATTCCCTGCCCGCCAGGATGGCTTTCAGCGCCAGTACCACCCGGGACAGTTCGCCGCCGGAGGCGATTTCCGCCAGGGGCTTTAAGGGCTCGCCCACATTGGGGGCGATCAGGAAAGCGGCCCTGTCCAGCCCGGTCTCATCAACCCCGGCGCCGTCCACGGTCAGGAGCGGTTCGGTAGCGTTCCCGGCCGGCAGGGCGGAGAATTCCACATCAAAGCGGGTTTTGTCCATTTTCAGCCCGGCCAGTTCCTGTTCCATCCGGGCCGAAAAATCGCGGGCCGCCTTTTTTCTGCCTTCGGACAAACGCCGGGCGAATGAAGCCAGTTTCTCATGACCGGTTTCGATCCGCCGGTCAAGCTCGGCAATGGTGCCGGAAAGATTCTCCAGGCCGGTCAGCTCCCGGTCAATTTCTTCCAGCCGGCTTAAAATGTCTGTCAGGGTCCGGCCGTGCTTCTTCTTCAGCCGTGTCAGCAGATCAAGACGCTCCTCAACCTCTTCCAGCCGGCGCTCGTCGGTCTGCACGCCGTCCAGATATCCTCTCAACAGGCCGGCCGTTTCTTCCACCCGGGCCGTGATGTCGGTCATCGCCTCCAGCCGCGGCGCCAGGTCGGGATCGATCTGACCGGCCTCCGCCAGGTTCTTCCGGATCAGGGCCAGTTGTTCGATGACCGAGCCCTGGCTGTCATACAGTCCTTCCAACGCGCCGAAAGCCAGGGCGTAGAGCCGTTCGGCGTGTTTGAGCCGGGTCTTTTCCTTTTCCAGTTCCTCGTCTTCACCTGACGCTATCCGGGCCTTGCGGATCTCATCCCGCTGGAAGGCCAGCAGTTCCGCCTGTTGCGTCTGATGCTGGCTCAGGCGAATCAGCTTTTCCCGTTCCCGCAGCAGCGGAACCAGTTCCTGGTATGCCTGCCTGACGTTTTCCCGCAGCGGCAGCAGTCCGGCGAACTGGTCCAGGATGAACAGATGGGCCTCTTCTTTCAGCAGGTGCTGGTGGGCGTGCTGTCCTGAGATGCCGGCCAGGCCGGCGGTAATGGCGGTCAGCACCGGCATGGAGGCCAGGCTGCCGTTGATGTAAATGCGGTGACGGTTGTCACCGGCGACTTTTCGCCTGATCAGCAGCTCGCCGCCGGTTTCATAGCCGTGCTGCTTGAGTAATTCGGCCGCCGGCCCTTTCCGGGCAATGTCGAAAATGGCCTCGATCTCGGCGGATGCGGCGCCGGCCCGGATCAGCCGGGCGTTGGCGCGGCCGCCCAGCAGCAGATTGAAGGCGTTGATGATGATGGATTTGCCGGCTCCGGTTTCGCCGCTCAAGATGGTCAGCCCGCCGTCAAAACGGACACGCAGGTCGTCAATGATGGCGAAGTCTTTTATGGCAAGTTCCCGCAGCATGGCATCCCTCGCTTGAAATTTTTCCTGTTATACCTCATTTACGTCAGAAGGGATACCCCAGGCAGTCGATGATCAGCGTTTTTAATTTTTGCCGCAGCACGGAATAGGAATAATAACGCAGGGCGGTTTCATAATTATGGTCGACCATTTTTCTCCGGAAGTCCGCGTCGTCCAGTACCCGCCGGGCCTGCTCCACGGTTTTCCCGGTCACGAATCCGTTGATCTCGATAACGGAAAAGCCTTTGGGCCGGATGTCCGTGGCGTAAATGGAATAGTTGTTAATGGCGATGGGCCGTCTGAAATAGACCGCTTCCAGAAAGGCGTTGCCGAACCCCTCATAGTTGGAGGGATAAGTCACCAGGTCGGCACACGGATAGATGTCGTTGAGGGTATATATTTTCCGTCCGTCAGACGTCAGCCCTCTTTTTTCATTGATGACTTCAGACACAAAGACCGTCCGGACGCCCAGCAGGTCTGAAAACTCTTTGACCCGCTGGTAGTAATCCAGACCCTCATCACCGGCGGCGTGGGAGATGACCAGCCTGGCTTTGCGCCCCAGGCGGTTGACCAGTTCGATGGCATGTTCGATCCCCTTGCGTTGAACCACCCGGGTCGGCTGCAGAATAAACAGCTCGTCGGTTTCGATGCCCAGGTCGTGGCGGACGGTTTTTGTGTAATCGTCGGATGGCGGCGGCGGGCTTTCAAAATTCATGACATTGGGAATGATGGTCGGCGAAATGCCGGTCCGCAGGCTCAACTGGTTGCCGGCCGCGGAGTTGATGACCACGCTTTTGATGGGGGCGAGATTGGGTGGAAAGGCCATGTTCAGGTATTCGGCCACGGAATTGGTCAAAAACCGCTCCCGTTCCCAGTAAAAATCATGATGATGGGCGATGGCGGGAATGCCGATTTCGGATATGATTTCAGTGATGGCGATGCCCAGGGGCAGGTTCAGCGGGATGGACAGGGCGTTTTCCACGACAATGATGTCGATTTGGAATTTTTCGATAAAGCGGTAAAGGTGGTCTTTGAGTTCCCGCTTGACGTTCTGGATGCGTTGGGTGATGTACCGGCCGCGGACCCGGACACCGAAACAGTTTTCGTGGATGTCGACGATGGCAGGATGAGTGAAGTGAGCTTTCTCAAAAAGGTAGGAGCATTCCGGCGGCGTGTCCAGTTCGCCGGCAAAATAATAGCAGGTCAAGCCCTCTCCGGTAAAGATGTCAGCCCATTTGCGGGTTTCCAGGGAAACGCCGTCGGTTCCCGCCAGCCGGGTCGATATAAAGCCGATGTTATGGCCTTTCCAGGCAGTTTCATCCATGGTCGCCATCCTTTCATGTTCCGGATAATTGCGTCCCATCATTTACGGCGGGTTACCGATTAAACTTCACGGTGCCGGAAACAGTCGACAACATGGTCGTTGACCATGCCCACCGCCTGCATGAACGAATAACAGATTATCGGTCCGACAAAGCGAAAACCTCTCTTCTTCAGATCCCGGCTCAATATCCCGGCGGTGTCGGTCTGGACTGGCAGGTCCGTTTCTTTTTTCCAGGCATTAATAACGGGCCGTCCGTCAACGAAACGCCACAGGTAATGGTCGAAGGACCCGAACTGCTCGGCCACGCCCAGAAAGGCCCTGGCGTTGGTGACGGCGGCATTGATTTTCAGCCGGTTCCGGATGATGCCGGGGTCGGCCAGCAGTAGCGCAATCCGTTTTTCATCATACCGGGCGACTTTTTCCGGGATGAAGTTATCAAACGCCTTCCGGTAGTTGTCTCTTTTTTTCAGGATGGTCAGCCAACTCAACCCCGCCTGGGCGCCTTCTAAAACCAGGAACTCAAATAGCGTCCGGTCGTCATGAACGGGAACCCCCCATTCCCGGTCATGATAGGCGATATAATCAGGGTCCGTCCCCGCCCATCGGCACCTTTTTTCCATGTAATAGCCCTTGTTATCACCGGGTGTGTCTGGAAGTATCGACCCCGGCTCGAGAACAGTTAACGGTTTTATGTAAGCGACAGATATTAAATTCTGGCATAAAAAACATCCAAAGGCAAGGTTCCCCGCTTCGGCATAAGGGACGTGGATGAAACATTAGCTGGTGTTGTGTTGGCGGGGGGGCAGTAATCTCAAGCCGGCCGGCCAACAGGATAAAGTCAACTGCATTGGCTCGTTTGCGCTATTGCCCAACCGCTGGCCACAAAAATATTGATACGCAAACATGGCTCTGATATATGTGAATAAGGGGGGGAGCTTATCGTTATTTTAAATGATGAGGTAAAGTATGGATGATCAGATCATAACATTTATTGATGGTCTTAAATTCAACAAACAAATCGATTCACTGGATGATGCTTCTATAAAACAGACAATTGTGATGCGTCTGCTGTTTTTGCTCGGATGGGATATTTTCAATGTCGATGAAGTGAATTCGAATTACAAGGCAAAGAACCAGCCGATCGACTACTCCTTAAGAGACAAGAATAGCAATAAGATTTTTATTAACGTAAAAAAAATGGGCAGAGAATTAGACAAAAGCCAGCAGCTTTTGCTTGAGTACGCTTCAAAAGAAGGTGTCGAGTTTACTGTTTTTACTAACGGTTTGTTGTGGTGGTTTTATTTAACGCTCGACAAAAAGAATTTGGAGCAAAAGAATTTCTGTTCGCTGGATTTCCTGCACCAGAAAGCCGATGATATCGCTGACCAATTGACGAAGTTCCTGGCCAAAACCCCTGTTTCCAATGGTGAGGCTTTAGGGCTAGCTGAAAATATTCTGAAAACACGGCATCAAAAACTTATTGAAGAAACCATACCAGCGGCATGGACAAAAATGCTTTCGGAACCACCGGACGTATTAGTGGATTTGCTGATTGAAACGACCGAAAAAATCTGCGGTTACGCTGCTGAAAGGGATGCGGTAGTTAAATTTCTATCCGAAGGATTAAACCGGTTGCAGTATTTAAACAGCCATGCGACTCAACCACCATTATCGCCGGAGCCTGCAAAAGAGGCGGAGCCCGAAAAACCGGCAAAGCCGTCGAAAGCGCCGGAGCCTGCAAAAGAGCCGGAGCCCGAAAAACTGGCAAAGCCGTCGAAAGCGCCGGAGCCTGCAAAAGAGCCGGAGCCCGAGAAAGCGTCAAAGCCCGAAAAAGCCCCGGAGTACACTCATGCCGAACAATCCCTATCCTCTTTTACGTTTAAAAATAAGGTGTACCATGTCAACTCATGGAACGATATGATCGCGAAGCTCTGTAAGGTTTTACAAACCGAATATAAAAAAGATATTAAAAGTCTCTTATGGCATTCAATCGGAGATAAATATTATTTCAGCAAAGACGTCAATGAATTGCGTTTTCCGGAAGAAATCGGGAGCACAGGAATTTTTTTCCAGTCCAATATGGCACCCAATCAGGCCGTTAAGGTGGCTTATTCAATTGTATCGTTTTTCGGATATTCAGAAGACGATTTTTCGGTGTCTTCGAAAAATAAATAGAAAACGGGTGTTGCGCTGGGCATGACATGAGACCGCAAACACAGGCCGGTGCGGTTTTGACCTGCCGGAAAGACCGCGGGCAGGAGGACTGGCGCGGCATTTTGAAAGGCGGCTTCGCCTGCGCCGGCGACCTTCCGCCCGAACTGGCGACAGCCGGCAAGGCCGTGGAGGCCGTGCGGTCCGTCTATCCCATGTCCGTCAACGCCTATTACGCCGGTCTGATCAGTAGACCGGACGATGCCATTGCCCGGCAGGTCATCCCGGACAGCCGCGAACTTGAGGACACGGGCCTGGATGACGACCCCCTGGCCGAGAACCAACAGAGCCCGGCTCCCGGCATTATCCACCGCTACCCGGACCGGGTTATTTTCCTGGTTTCCGGTCGCTGTCCTGTACTGTGCCGGTTCTGTATGCGCAAACGGATGGCGGGCCGGTCGGCCGGACCGACTCCGGCCGGGATGAAGACGGCCCTGGCGTATATCCAGGGCAACACTGCCATCCGGGAGGTCATCCTCTCCGGAGGCGATCCGTTTATGTTGGAAGACCGGGCCCTGGACCGGGTTCTGCAAAGCATCCGCGATTTTTCTCACGTGCGAACCATCCGCATCCATTCCCGGGTGCCCTGCGCCCTGCCGCAGCGGGTCACCGATGAACTGGCGGCGATGCTGAAGAAATATCACCCCCTGTATGTCAATATCCATTTTAACCATCCCGATGAGGTCACGGAAACGGCGGCCCGAGCCTGCGCCCGGCTGGCGGACGCGGGGATTCCGCTTGGCAGCCAGACCGTGCTGTTAAGAGGGATTAACGATTCTCCCGAGGTCATGGCACGCCTGATGCGGGCGCTGCTGGCCATCCGGGTCAGACCTTATTACCTGCACCATCCTGATCTGGTCAAAGGCACGGCCCATTTCCGGGTTTCGATCAGAGAGGGGTTAACCATCATGGAAGCGCTGCAGGGGCGCCTGCCCGGAACGGCCATCCCGCGCTACATGATCGATCTGCCGGGCGGCGGCGGCAAGGTGCCCCTGCAGCCGGAATATGTCCGGGAAGCGGCCGGCGGCGTGCTGACCGTCAGAAATTTCAAGGGCGACCTGTTTGAATACCCGCTGGACGCCTGAATCGGGAAGGCTATTTTGTAGAGGCAATTTTTAAGATGGCCTCAAGAGGAATCCGGTGGCTGATACGATAAAAATATATGGTGAGCGGAACACCGGTACGAATTACCTGGGCCGGCTCATCGATCTCAACCTGAATGCCCGTCAGCTTCCGGGGGTGGTGCCGCCTTTCATATCCAAACTGCAGAAGATCCTTCCAGGTAACGAGATCATCCGGGACCTGTACTTTTCTCTTTCATTCAGCAGCAATCTGGGCTGGAAACACACCCGCGTGTCACCTGCGGCGCTGAAAACAAGTCCTCTGGTGAACAGCAACCTGGTCATCCTGACCGTCACCCGAAATCCTTATGCCTGGCTGCTGTCCCTTTATCGCCGGCCCTACCATCAGCGGTACGCCGATAATCCTTCCTTTGAAACTTTTCTGCAACGGCCCTGGAAAACGACCCGCCGGGACAACACCGGCCGGATCCTGAAAAATCCCGTTGAGCTCTGGAACATCAAGAACAATGCCTATCTCGGGCTCCAGGGGCTGGCGGCCCTGAACCTGACGGCGGAGGGCATCCTGGCGGACCCGGCGGGGGTGATGAAACAGATCAGCGGCCGGTTTTCCATCCCCCGGCGCACGGACCGGTTTGTCGATCATGAACGATCCACCAAGGACCGGGGAAAAGACGTCCATTACTACCGTGACTACTATTTGAACGAAAAGTGGAAGAGCGATCTCTCCGCTGGCGCTTTAGCGATCATCAATGAATTTGTGGACAGGCGGCTGATGGACTATTTCGGTTATCAGATCCTGGCTTCGTAACCGTTTATGCCGGCGGCAGCGGTTTGAAGACGCGGATGATTTTCGGCTTGTAAGCGTCTTTTTTCCCCAGGCGGTTACCGAGGACGACCACCAGAATGATCGCCAGAACAAAGGCGCCCAGGCCGGAAAGGGCGGAAAGGGCGGATTCATCCCAGCCGAGAAGTGGCGAGAGGCGGACGCCGAGGCCGGCGCCCGCCAGCAGGCAGAGGATGGGAAAGAGGTAGATCAGGAAGGTGCCTTTCATCAGGGAGGCGGTGCTGAACTCGATCACCACCCGGTCTCCTTCCCTGGCGCCGACCGGATTGACGGCCGCCACGGTCAGGTCTTTTTCACCGCCTCCCAGGCTGTGACAGGCGTTCCTGGACTGGCAGCTTTCGCAGGCGGCGGAACGGGAAACCCGGATCCAGGCGATGCCCTTATCCGTTTTTATGACATGTCCTTCTTCGGTAGCCATCTTGTCCCCTTATTTGTGTTCGTAACAGATGACGCCGCATTGCAGGCAACGGGCCGCTTCATCGCGGGCGGTTTGCTCGGAGAAGCCGATTTCCGGTTCCTGCCCGTCGGCCATTTCTCCGACGCCATGCACCGGCATGATGTTTCGTGGGCGGGGACTGACATGATCCAGTGATGTTACGCTCTGGATGACGGAGTGCCGGGTAATGACGTTCTCCGGCAGGGACAGGGGATTGCCGTACATGAGCATGTGCATGGAGGCCGCCCCTCTCCGGCCGGCGTCAATGGCCTTTATGGCCGCGTCCATGTCGGAAACGGGATCATTCGTTGACAACAGTCCGGTTTCGTCGGCGAAGAGCGGTTTTTTATATGTCGGCATGGCGACCCAGGGAATCGGTTCCGTGACCGGGGCCTCCGGATCGCGAATCGTTTTTTCCGGGGTTTCATTTTCGGCGCGCTGCCTGACGAAGACCAGCTCCGGAAATCTTCCGGCCGCGAAAAAGACGGTGTCGGCAGAAATCATGCGGGCGGTGCGGTCAGGAGCAACCGTGTATTCCACCTGACTGATTTTGCGGCCCAGGCCGAAAACGCGGTCCAGGGACGCGCCAAAAATAATTTGAACATCCCGGGCTTCCAGCTTTGTCGTCTCCAGGTCGATTTCTTCGGCGTTGTTCTCCCTCAGCATCAGAATAACATGTCCGGCGCCGGCTTTGCGGCAGAGCGCCACGGCGGCTTCCGCCAGTTTAGCTCCGCCGACGATAATGACCTGTTGGCCGCAGGGGATCTTTTCTCCTTTTAAAAGATCGATCAGCAGGTGCAAACCATTGACCGGCCGGTGAGCGGACGCCGGGTTGTCCGCCGCCAGCCGGCTGTCCCATCCGCCGGTGGCCAGAAACACGGATTCATAGTAATCGGCCAGGAGAGAATCGATGGTGAAATCTCTGCCGGCAATCTGGCCGGTCTTCAACTTTATGCCCATGTCCCGCAGCCCGGCGATGTCGTAATCAAGGATTTCCAGGGGCAGGCGCTGGCGGGCAATGGCCTTTCTCAACAGGCCGCCGAGTGCGGCCGACGCTTCCAGTACCAGCGGAGAATGCCCCAGCCGGGCCATGAAGAAAGCGGTCGACAGTCCTTCGATGCCGCCGCCGATGATCGCGACGCTGCGGTTGGTAGCCGGGGCCATGAAGGGAAGGACTCTTCCGTTGGCCTTTTCGTAATCAGCCACAAAGCGTTTCAACCCGTTGATGGCCACGGGTTCGTCGATCAGGTGACGCCGGCATTCGGTTTCGCAGAAACGGGGGCAGATCCTGCCGATGACCGTGGGAAAGGGGTTCCTTTCCTTGATGACGGCCACCGCCCGATTGTAATCGCCGAGGGTAATCCGCCGGATATATTCACGGATATCGATACCTGCGGGGCAGGCCCGCTGACAGGGGGTGGTACAGTCGTCAACCGTGTATTCCCGGAGGATACGGCGGGTAACCGAAGAGAGTTTGATGATATGCTTGGGGCAGACCCGTTCGCAGGTGCCGCATCCCGTACACTTTTGACGGTCGACTTCGGGCAGCCCCCGGTCATTCATTCTCATGGCGTTAAAGGGACAGGCCCTGACGCAGGTTCCCAGGCCGAGGCAGCCGATGTCGCAGACTTTCATCCCGCCCGACAGGAAAGCGGCCGCCCGGCAGTCCGGAATCCCCTGATAGACATATTTCAGATCCGCTTCGGCAACACTGTATGCGCATCCGGGTTCGGCGATATCCGGCTCCCTGGCCTCAACCGTCTGCCCCAGAAGTCCGGCGATAATTGCCGCGACGTCCGGCCCTCCGGCCACGCATGAACCGGGGGAGGCTTTGCCGGCAACGATGGCTTCGGCATTGGCCCCGCATCCGGGCAATCCGCAGCCGCCGCAATTGGCTCCGGGAAGGGCATTGGCTACGGCTTCGATTTTAGGGTCAACATAGACATAAAAAACTCTGGAGGCAATGGCCAGGCAGATACCGATGATCAGTCCGAGGCCTCCCATTATAAGAAGCGCATTTGTCATGGGGTGACTTGTTTATCCGATTCGATTGATAATCATTTCGGCCACCGGACCGATTTCCGGTATGGCCGTTTGCAGGGGCTTGCCTTCCAGGCTGCTTGCAAAAAGCGTGTCGATGTTTGGGATGGCGGCTATCGTTTTATTCTGATTGATGTGCGCTTCCATAACAGGCCGGCTGCGGTTATCCGTTTTATTTAATATGAAAAATATGTCCGTATTCGAGGCGGCGGCCATCTGTTCGATTTTCCCGGCCAGCAGGAAGGATTCGTAGGCCGGGTCCACCACGGCGAGAATCATATCGCAGGCGGCGTCCACATCCCGGCCGAAATGTTCCACCCCGGCCTCGGTATCTATCAGGACGATGTCCTTCTCATCCAGGTCCAGCTTCGACAATACCATTTTTGACAGCAGTCCGATGGGGCAGGCGCATCCTTCCCCGGCCACGTGGATTTTTCCCACTGCGATCAGGCGAATATTGTCCGCGGTCGCCACGCATTCGGCGGGCAGGGAGTCGACGGATATTTTATCGCCGAACAACCGGCCTTCCGGAGGCGGAAATTTCTGGTTGATTTTCTGCTTGAAAGCCTTTTTCCCGCCCAGGTGATCCAGCAGGATGACCGGAGAGGCAACACCCAGAAGACGATGCAATCCCATGTTGGACTCATCGGCGTCCACCACCAGGACGTTATAACCCCGGTTGGCCAGGTACCGGGCCAGCAGCGCGGTAATGGAACTTTTACCGCTGCCCCCTTTTCCACAGATAGCTACTTTCATTGTCCGTCCGCTCCAACGACTGACAATCTCGTAAAGTCGTTTGGTTCGTTCACCGATTATTCTGGACTTTGAAACCTTTATCCCCAAAATGATCGGAAGCCGTTCACAAAAGATTTTATGAGATCATTATTAATAAGGCATTACGATCGTCAATTAAACCAGGGCGGTAATCATTGTCAAGGGGATTTGCCCGGATGTTTATCCTTGGTATCTTACCACTGACTATGGTATTCTGAAGTTATTTTTAAGATGGTTTTAAGGCAAAATAAATAAATAATCCGAATGGTTGATGAGAAATCTCCCACCGTGATATTGCTTGCATTTCAACTCCCGCGGTTGCGACTGACGAAGGCCGTGGTGATAGCGATTGCCTGCTGGTGCGTCGCCCTGACCGTCCAGGCGGAAAACGGGGCTGGTCCGGCCCGGGATGATGCCTCCGCCCAGATTCAGGAGGCTGACCGGTATTTTGAAAAAATCCACGAGGATATGTCCGGACTGGACAAGGCGGCCCGGCTTTATGAACAGGTTCTTGAAAGGGAGCCGGGCCACCGGGAAGCCCGCTGGAAGCTGGCGGAAGTGCTGTTCATCTCCACCATGGAGGCGAAAGACACGAGTGCCCTGAAAAAGCTGTACGAGCAGAGCCTGGACCATGCCGGCCAGGCTCTGGCCTCGGATCCGTCGTGTGTTCCGGCCCTTTTCTATTGTGGATGCGCCCGGGTCCGCCTGGCCGAAATGGCCGGCAACATCAGCGCTATATCCTTATTGAACAGAGGGGAAAAGGAACTGGCTGCGGCCATGGAAAAGGCCCCGGCGGATCGTTTCGGTATCCTGGCCGCGGTGGTGCTTTCCCAGGTCAAGACCGATGCCCCCTGGCCCATGAGGGACTTGAATAAGGCGGAGCGGCTCGCCAGGCAGGCCGTTGCCTGGGATCCCAACCTGACCATGGCCGGCGCGCAACTGGCGGCCGTTTACTGGAACCAGGAGAATTATGCTGCGGCCCTGGCCGAAGCCCGGCGCTGTTTAGATATTGTCAGACCGACCTATATGTCGGACGCCGTGCTATGGGACTGGCCGGACGCGCGGGAGATTCTAAGGAAGGCGGGAGAAAAAACAGGGAAACAGAAAAATGGCCAATGCCCCTGAATCCGAGCCGAATGCATTTCAGCGAAGGGCTCACAAGATATCGGATCTCCTGTCCGAAGTGATTGACAGCCTTCGGTTTTATGCCGGCACCGGCTACAGCGGAGGAGACTGTGGCCCGGACAATCTGGAACGAATTCGACGATGGTCCGATGCGGATTGCCTCCGTCTTGACCAGGACGTCGTTTCTGCCGGGGCGGATGCCCCGGCCTGCGCCGGATGCTCCCTGCGGGAATACCGGAGCAGCATGATCGCCGGAGCAGGTCCGGGCCGGGCAAAATTAATGTTCGTCGCCGGGTATCCCTCATTTGCTACCGATAAGGAGCGATCCCCTTATGCCGGGGAACCCGGATACCTCCTGACCCGGATTATTGCCGCCATGAAACTGACCCCGGATGATGTGTTTTTCAGCCATGTGGTCAAGTGCCGCCCGCCGGGGGGGGGACAGCCGGCGGCCGGGGATATGCAGCGGTGTCTTCCCTCTCTGGAACGGGAGATCCGAACCGTTGCCCCCCGGGTGATCTGCGTCCTGGGCGAGTATGCCGCCCGGGCCCTGCTGGGCGGAAACGAGCCTGTGGAGAAGCGGCGCGGCCGTTTTTATGAAAGAGAAGGCATGGCGCTCATGATTACCTGGCATCCGGAAGATATTCTGGACGATCCATCCAGAAAACGGCCGGTGTGGGAAGATATCCAGAAGGTGATGGCCCGATTGGACATTCCTTCCGCCGGCCAGCCATGATGGCCGCAGGGGAAAATTTTCTTCTTCGGGCAGAAGTCTTTTCCCGGTTCCGTGCGGCAGGATGCCTTTTCGAATGGATGATCTCGCTTCCCGGCTTATCTTCATTGACATAACCTGTTTTTTTTGCTGAAATCGTCAAGTTATTTTGATATAGATATATTTTTTTATTAACAAACTGATCCGTTGAACAAAAAGTTCCGGACGATAAGGCTGTGAGGAGGTTTAAAAAGATGGGCGAAGAAAAGAAGAAAAAAGAAAAACCGCTGGAAAAGATGACGGCCACTGAATTGCGTGATGTGGCCAAGGCAATTGAAGGAATTACCGGTGCCCACGGGATGAACAAAGCGGAATTACTGGAAGTCATCCGGAAAGCCAAGGGTATAGAAGTCGTCGGAAAGCAGAAGGATGCATCATATATTCGTGATATTAAAGGAAAAATCAGAGAGCTCAAGAAGAAGCGGGAAGAAGTTGTCAGCGCCGGGGATGCCGCCAAAGTGACCAGGCTGCGTCTTCGTATCAATCGCCTCAAAAAGAAAACCCGCCGGGCCGCCTGATTGTAACCGCATCGGTTGCAAACGGTGAAGGCTGAAAACAATTGCCGTTGAAACAGGACAAAACAGGCCGGTTGCAAGATCAGGCCGAGCAGTTTATCGAATCGCTGGCAACGGAAAAGGGCTATTCTCCGCACACATTAAGGGCCTATGCCGGCGACCTCCAGGAGTTTATCGGGTTTCTGGGGCAGAAGGTAAGCGCATCCCCGGTTGACGGGAAAAACCCTTTGACGGAAACGATTTCCGTTTTTTCCATTCGCGGGTACCTCGCCTGGCTGCATAAAAAAGCAGTCGATAAGCGCTCGGTTTCTCGTAAGTTGTCGACGCTCCGTTCTTTTTTCCGGTATCTGGAGAAAAGGGGCCTGGCCGCGGACAACCCCGCCGAAGGGGTTCTATCGCCTAAAACCGGCGAAAAGATACCCGCTTATCTGTCGGTGGACGATACGTTCCGTCTGCTGGACTCGATACATGGAGACACGGTTCTGGCTTTAAGAAACCGGGCGATATTTGAAACTATTTACTCTGCCGGGATACGGGTGTCCGAGGCGGCGGGTCTGGACGTGTCCAGTCTCGACGCCGAGCAGGGCGTTATCCGGGTCTATGGCAAGGGCGGCAAGGAACGCCTGGTGCCGGTCGGGCACCAGGCAATATTCGCCATTCGTGAATACCGCCGGAAACTGTCCGAAGCAGCGGGTATTCCCATGACGCGAGGTCCGCTTTTTCTAAACAGCCGAAACGGCCGTTTGACTACACGGTCCATGGCCCGGATTCTCAAGCAGATAGCCGTGGCCTGTGGCCTGACGCTGCCCATATCGCCTCACGCGCTGCGGCACTCTTTCGCGACCCATCTGCTGGACGCGGGTGCTGACTTGAGGGTGGTGCAGGAAATGCTCGGGCATAAAAGCCTGTCGACAACCCAGAAATATACGCATCTGACCATCGATAAACTGATGGAGGTATATGACCGTGCCCATCCCAGAAAATAGCGGCAGCCCGGCAATCCGGGGCACCACCATCCTCGCGCTCAGGCACAACGGCAAAACCGTGGTGGCCGGCGACGGACAGGTGACCCTGGACAAGACCATCATCAAGCATACCGCCAGAAAGGTGCGGCGCATTTACAAGGACCGGATTATCGTCGGCGTGGCCGGGGCCACGGCCGACGCGCTGAACCTTTCCGAGCGTCTGGAATCGAAACTGGAACGGTATAACGGCAATCTGACCCGGGCCGCCGTTGACCTGGCCAAGGACTGGCGCACGGATAAATATTTAAGGCGGCTGGAAGCCCTGATGATCACCGTGGACGACGAGCATATGTATCTGGTCTCGGGCAGCGGCGACGTGATCGAGCCCGATAAAGAGGTGATCGGTATCGGGTCGGGAAGCGTCGCGGCCCAGGCCGCGGCCCTGGCGCTGATGGAGCATTCGGCCCTGGACGCGGTGGAAATCGCCCGGGAGGCCATGCGCATCGCGGCCACCTATTGTATTTACACCAACACCCAGGTGACCATCGAAGAACTGAATGGGCGGCGGGAAGGCGAAAAAACGGAAAACGGCCATGAGTGAATTAAAACCCGTTCATATTGTCAAAGAGCTGGATAAATATATCATCGGGCAGGGCCGGGCCAAGCGGTCCGTGGCCATTGCCTTGAGAAACCGCTGGCGCCGGCGTCAGGTGCCCGAGGAACTGCGCGATGAGATTGCGCCTAAGAACATCATCCTGATCGGTCCCACCGGCGTCGGCAAGACGGAAATCGCCAGGCGTCTGGCCAACCTGGCGGATTCGCCTTTTTACAAGGTCGAGGCGTCCAAATTCACGGAAGTGGGCTATGTCGGCCGGGATGTCGAATCCATGATCCGGGACCTGGTGGAATTGACGGTGAACAAGGAAAAGGCGGCTCAGCAGGAAGCGGTAAAGCCCAAGGCCAGGGAGAATGCCGAAGAACGGCTGCTGGATATCCTCCTGCCCATCGCCGGTCGGCAGCGAAATGCCGATGACGACAACAGCGAGGAAACGCCCGCCGGCCTTGCCGTGGCTGAGGAAAGCCCTTCATCCACCCGGGAAAAAATGCGGAACATGCTCCGACAGGGCAGATTGAACGATCGCTTTGTAGACCTGGAGATGCCGGAAAGGAACATGCCCATCGTGGAAATTTTTTCCAGCGCCGGTATGGAGGAGATGGGTATCAATTTCAAGGATATGCTGTCCGGACTGATGCCCAAGAACATGAAGAAGAGGAAGGTCAGGGTGTCCGAGGCCCTGGAGATTCTCGCGGCCGAGGAGAGCCAGGGCCTGGTCGACATGGAGCAGGTGGTCCGTGACGCCATTGCCCGGGTGGAGCAGACCGGCATCATTTTTTTAGACGAGATCGACAAGATCACGGGGTCCGGCCGGGAGCACGGCCCGGATGTCTCCAGGGAAGGCGTGCAGCGGGATCTGCTGCCGGTGGTGGAGGGGTGTACGGTCACGACCAAATACGGTCCGGTCAAAACCGATCACATTCTTTTTATCGCTTCCGGCGCTTTTCAGTCGAGCAAACCCTCGGACCTGATCCCGGAGCTTCAGGGCCGCTTTCCCATCCGGGTGGGCCTGGACGCTCTGGGCAAAAATGAGTTTGTCCGGATTCTGAAGGAGCCGAAGAACGCGCTGCTGCTTCAATACACGGCCCTGCTCCGCACCGAGGGCGTTGAAGTCATCTTCCGGGATGACGCAGTGGAGGAGATCGCCGGTATTGCCGAAGAGGTCAACAATAAAATGGAGAACATCGGCGCCCGGCGGCTGCACACCCTGATGGAGTGCCTGCTGGAGGATATCCTGTTTGACGCGCCGGACATACCCAGTACACGGATCGAAATCGACAGCGCCTATGTGAATGATAAGCTCAAGGACATCAAAGCGGACGAGGATCTGAGCCGGTTCATCCTGTAACCGGCCGGGAAAGAGGGAAATAATGGAACCCAGTGTTGCGGATATATTGATTGAGTCGCTGCCCTATATCCGGCGGTTTTCGGGCATGACCATCGTGGTCAAGTACGGCGGCCATGCCATGGTGGACGAGCAGCTGAAAATCGATTTTGCCCGGGATATGACCCTGCTCAAATTCATCGGCATCAATCCGGTGATCGTACACGGGGGCGGGCCTCAGATCAATTCCGTTTTAAAAAAGATGGGGATCGAGTCCAGTTTTGTCCGGGGTATGCGCTATACCGACGAGGCCACCATGGATGTGGTCGAGATGGTGCTGGGCGGCAAGGTGAACAAGTCCATCGTGGCCCAGATCAACCAGTGCGGCGGCAAGGCCGTGGGGTTGAGCGGCAAGGACGGCGGTCTGATCTCCGCCACCAAGCTGACCATCATCAGCGAACCGGAAGGGGGCTCTCCGCCGGAAATCCTCGACCCGGGGCTGGTCGGTGACGTCACGGCCATTTCGCCGGCGGTGATCGACACCCTGACCCGCCAGGGCTTTATCCCGGTCATCGCGCCCATCGGTACGGGTAAAAACGGAGAAACATTCAATATCAACGCCGATTTGGTGGCCTCCCGGATGGCCGGGGCCCTGTCGGCCGGCCGCCTGATTCTGCTGACGGACGTGGACGGCGTCCTGGATAAGAACAAGAAACTGATTTCATCCATTGACGCGGCCACCATTCGCGACATGATCGCCGATAAATCAGTTACCGGGGGTATGATCCCCAAAATCGAATACGCCCTGGCCGCCATCGAGAGCGGCGTGGAAAAGGTCCAGATCATCAACGGGACCCGGCGTCACGCGGTCCTGCTGGAACTGTTCACCGATCAGGGCATAGGAACGGAAGTGACAAAATGAGCGAAGCAATAAAAGCAAAAGCGGAGTCGGTTCTGGCGCGGACTTACAACCGGATGCCGCTGGTATTCGTAAAAGGCGAGGGTTGCACCCTCTGGGACGCGGACGGAAAATCATATACCGATTTTCTGGCGGGAATCGCCGTCTGCAGCCTGGGCCACGCCCACCCTGATGTGGCCGAAGCGCTGTGCCGGCAGGCCGGGCAGCTGATGCATGTGTCCAACCTGTTCTACACCCTGCCGCAGATCGAGCTGGCCTCCTGGCTGGTGGAGAGAAGTTTCGCCGACCGGGTCTTTTTCTGCAACAGCGGGACCGAGGCCAACGAGGCCGCCATCAAGCTGGCCCGGAAATACTTTTCCGTCAAGGAAGAAAAGCGCCACAACATCATTACCATGAAGCAGTCCTTTCATGGCCGGACCCTGGGGTCATTGGCCGCCACCGGCCAGAAAAAGATCCAGGACGGGTTCGAGCCCCTGCTGCCCGGGTTTGAGTATGTCCCCTTCAACGACCCGGAGGCCCTGGCCGCCCGGATGACGCCGGACACCTGCGCGGTCATGCTGGAGCCGATCCAGGGGGAGGGTGGGGTGATCTGCCCGGATCCCGGATACCTGGAAAAGGTCCGGCGGATGTGTGATGAGCACGGCGCCCTGCTGATTTACGACGAGGTCCAGACCGGCATCGGCCGGACGGGAAAACTTTTCGCCTACGAGCATTCCGGCGTCAGCCCGGACATCATGACCCTGGCCAAGGCCCTGGGCAACGGCCTGCCCATCGGCGCCATGCTGGCGACAGAGAAGGTGGCGTCTGCTTTTTCCCACGGCTCGCATGCTTCGACGTTCGGCGGCACGCCGACCATCTGCGCCGCGTCACTGGCGGTGTTAAAGTGCATCGAGCGGGACGGGCTGCTGGAAAAGTGCCGGACAACGGGAGAGTACTTCAAGGGTCGGCTGCTGTCCCTGAAAGCAAAGCACGCGGTAGTAAAGGATGTGCGGGGCCTGGGTCTGCTGATCGGGATGGAACTTTCCTGCGAAGGCGCGCCGATCGTCAAGGCCTGCCTGGAGAAAGGCTACATCATCAACTGCATTCAGAACAAGGTGCTGCGCTTCGTGCCCCCGCTGATCGTCTCAAAGGAGGAGATCGACGGCCTGATCGCCTGCCTGGATCAGGTGCTGGGGGAAGGGAAATAAGGGTTTAAGGTTTAAGGTGTAGGGCTCAAGGTGCAAAGCAAAGAGGGTGTGGTGATAAAAGATATTTTAACGCTGACCGAATTAACCCGCCAGGGCATGAGCGATCTGTTCGCCCTGGCCGCGGAGTTGAAGGCAAGATACCGGAAGGGTATTGTCGACGGTTTTCTGCGGGGACGGGTGCTGGGGCTGGTGTTCGACAAACACTCCACCCGGACGCGGGTCTCCTTTGAAGCCGCCATGAATCAACTCGGCGGATCGGTGATCTACATGAGCTCCGGGGATATGCAGGTCGCCCGGGACGAGCCGGTCAGGGACACGGCCCGGGTCCTGTCCGGCTACATCGACGCCCTGGCCATCCGGACCTATTCCCAGGAACTCATCGAGGAGTACGCGCAGTACGCCGACATACCGATCATCAACGCCTTGAGTGACAAGCATCATCCCTGCCAGGTATTGAGCGATCTGCTTACCATCATCGAGCATAAAGGCGGCTGGGAAGGGCTGAAGATCGTCTGGGTGGGGGACGGCAACAACGTGGCCAACTCCTGGATCAATGCCTGCGCGGTGCTGGGCTTCAGCCTCGTACTGGCCTGCCCGGAAGGGTATCAGCCTGACGCGGGTGTCCTGGCCGCGGCCCGGAGCGGAGGTTCGGGAACCATTTCCGTGGCCGCCGATCCGGCGGAGGCGGTCCGCGGGGCTGATGTCCTTTACACTGATGTCTGGGCCAGCATGGGCCAGGAAGATGAACGGGCCGAGCGGCTTAAGGCGTTCGCCGGCTTCCAGCTGGATGGTGCCCTGGTCTCCCGGGCCGCGGCCGATGTCGTGGTCATGCACTGCCTGCCCGCCCACCGGGGCGAGGAGATCACCGACGAGGTGCTGGAGGGAGACCGTTCCATTGTCTGGGACCAGGCGGAAAACAAGCTCCACATGCACAAGGCCATCCTGAAATGGCTGATCGAAAACAATATGAAAAGAAGAGGAGAAAAGCGTTGAACGATATCAAGAAAGTGGTCCTGGCCTATTCCGGCGGCCTGGACACGTCCGTTATATTAAAATGGCTGATTGAAACCTACGGCTGTGAGGTGGTCACCTTTTCGGCCGATATCGGTCAGGAGGAAGAGCTGTCGGGCATAAAAGAAAAGGCCGCCAAAACCGGCGCCGTCAAAGCCTATGTGGATGATCTCCGGGAAGAGTTCGTGACCGATTATGTTTTCCCGGCCTTTCGGGCCAACGCCATCTATGAAGGCCAGTACCTTCTGGGTACGTCCCTGGCCCGGCCGCTGATCGCCAAACGGCAGATCGAAATCGCCGAAGCCGAGGGCGCGGATACCGTCAGCCACGGCGCCACCGGCAAGGGCAACGACCAGGTGCGGTTTGAACTGAGTTATTTCGCCCTCAAGCCGGACATTAAAATTATCGCTCCCTGGCGGGAATGGGACCTGGGCTCCCGGACGGCCCTGATGGCCTTTGCCGAAAAACACGGCATTCCGGTGCCGACCACGGCCGCCAAACCCTACAGCACCGACCGCAATCTGCTGCACATCAGTTACGAGGGCGGGGTTCTGGAAGACCCCTGGAACCAGCCGCCGGATGATATGTTTACCCTGACGGTTTCTCCCCGTCAGGCCCCTGACCAGGCCGAGGTCGTTGAAATCGGTTTTGAAAAAGGCAACCCCGTCAGCATAAACGGCCAGGTCCTGTCTCCGGCTGCCCTCCTGTCCGGCCTGAACCGGCTGGGCGGAAAGCACGGCATCGGCCGGGCCGATATCGTCGAAAACCGTTTCGTGGGCATGAAATCCCGCGGCGTGTATGAGACGCCCGGCGGTACCATCCTGCGGGCGGCCCACATGGCCATGGAGTCCATCACCATGGACCGGGAGGTGATGCACCTGCGGGATTCCCTGATTCCCCGGTACGCGGAGATGATTTATTACGGGTTCTGGTTTGCTCCGGAAAGACGATTGCTGCAGCAGTTGATTGATCAGGCCCAGGCCAACGTTTCCGGCACGGTTCGGCTGGAACTTTACAAGGGCAATTGCCGGGTGCTGGGCCGGAAATCGGAGAAATCGTTGTACAGCGTTGATTTTGCCACGTTCGAGAAAGATTCGGTCTACCGGCAGAAGGACGCCGAAGGCTTTATCCGCCTGAACGCGCTGCGACTGCGGCTGGGCAGACTGCTGGGAGAGTAGTGAGGTGGGGTATGGCAGATAAACCATGGAGCGGCAGGTTCTCTGAGAAGACCGACCGGGCGGTGGAACTGTTTACGGCCTCGATCGACACCGATCGTCGCCTGGCCCGATGGGACATCCGGGGGAGTATCGCCCACTGTCGCATGCTGGCCCGGCAGAAGGTCATCACCGATCAGGAAGCGGCCGCCATCATCGAGGGGATGGAAGCCATCGAAAAGGATATGGACGCCGGCCGGTTTATGTTTTCCGATGCCCTGGAAGACGTGCACATGAATATCGAGGCCGCCCTGACGGAGCGGATCGGCCCCGTGGCCGGGAAATTGCACACGGGCCGCAGCCGGAACGATCAGGTGGCCGTTGACGTCCGGCTGTGGCTGCGGGAAGAGACCGGGAACATGATTGAGGGGTTGAAGGCCCTGCGGCGCAAAATCGTGGCCATGGCCCGGGATCACATTGACGTGATCATGCCCGGGTACACTCACCTGCAGAGGGCCCAGCCGGTGCGGCTGGCCCATCACCTGATGGCCTATTACGAGATGTTCTCCCGGGATGGCCAACGTTTCCGCGACTGCCTGCGGCGGATCAACGTCATGCCCCTGGGCAGCGCCGCCCTGGCCGGGACCACTTATCCCCTGGACCGGGTGTACGTGGCCTCACTCCTGGGGTTTGAGGGGGTGTCGGCCAACAGCATGGACGCCGTGTCGGACCGGGATTTTGTCATCGAGTTCCTGGCGGACGCCAGCATCTGCATGATGCATTTTTCGAGGCTGGCCGAGGAGATGATCCTCTGGGCGTCGTCGGAATTCAGGTTCATCTCGTTTTCGGACGCCTTTGCCACGGGCAGCAGCATCATGCCCCAGAAGAAGAACCCCGACATCCCGGAACTGATCCGGGGAAAGACCGGCCGGGTATACGGCGCCCTGGTGGCGCTGCTGACCACCATGAAGTCCCTGCCGCTGGCCTACAACCGGGACATGCAGGAGGACAAGCCGCCGCTGTTTGATGCCGTGGATACCCTGGCCGCCTGCATCGACATCGGCGCCCGGATGCTGGACAATATCACCATCAACCGGGAAATGATGCGCCGGGCCGCCGCCGCCGGATTCCTGAACGCCACCGATATGGCCGACTATCTCGTCGGCAAGGGGCTCCCCTTCCGGGAAGCGCACGCCCTTGCCGGCAAAGCGGTGGCCGCCGCTATTGAGAAGGGGTGCGAGCTGCAGGAATTGGCCCTGGATGAACTGAAACGGTTTTCCGAACATTTTGACCGGGATGTGTATGACGTCCTTGGACTGGAACGGGTGACGGACACGAGAAACACTTACGGCGGCACCGCCAGAAGCGGTGTGCTGGACCGGATCGCGGAGGCGGAAAAAGACCTTGAAGAGGAATAAACCGTTTCTGCTTTCCGGAAATCGGGCCGGCCTGATGCTGTGTACGGGCCTGCTCATGGCTTGCGTTTTTTTCTCCTGCGGACGCAAACTGCTGCCCGTGCCGCCGGATGCATATATCCCGGCGGCGGCAAAAGGGGTAGGCGCCCGTTTTGACGCCGGAGCCGTCAATCTGTCCTGGGTTGTCCCGGACGGGCGCCGTGAGAGGGAGAAGGGATTGTCTGAAATGGTTGTGTTCCGGGCCAGCCATATTGAAGACTGCCCGTCCTGCCCGCTAAACTATGAGCCGGTCGCCACGCTTTCCGCCTGGGAGATGACGGTGAATGATCAGGGCGATCTGCAGGGCTTCTTCCGGGTGACGGTTGACGGGCAGGGCCTTTTTTCTTTTTATGTGGTGACCTATTCGAAAAAAGGCGTGGCCGGACCCAAGTCGGATAAAGTCGAGATTAACTGTCCGGGGGGGAATTGATGATGCGGCATATTGCCTATATTTCCATTGGTTCCAATGTCGGCGACCGGGCGGAAAACTGCAGCAGCGCCATGGCGGCGATTGCCGCCGTGGACGGGATAGAAGTGATCAGCCGGTCCAAGCTGTTCTGGACCGAACCGGTGGATTATCTGGATCAGCCGTGGTTTGTCAACGCCATGGTCAAAATCAGCACCACCCTGGAACCGTTTGAGTTGCTGAGCGTATTAAAGAAGATTGAACGCGAGTCGGGCCGGGCGGAGCAGAAGATCCGGTTCGGACCGCGGGTGCTGGATCTGGATATCCTCTTTTATGAGGACCGGGTGATCAATTCCGACAGACTGGTGTTGCCTCATCCGAGAATGCACCAGCGGGGTTTTGTCCTGCGGCCGTTCTGCGATATTGACCCGACGGTGGAGCATCCCGTTTATAAAAAAAATGTGCAGCAATTGTTTGACATGCTGGATGAACAGGGGCAGGAAGTGCGGGTGTATGAATGATTCTGCGATTTCTGGCGTTTATTGGCATTATGGTTCTGGTGGCCAAGGTGACCCGGATGTGGCTGTCGGCCCTTCAGCCCAAGCCGCCTTTAGGGGGAGGTGACGGAGATTTGTCGAAGATCGATGATGTCATGGTCAAGGACCCCTGTTGCCAGGTGTATTTTCCGAAAAGAGACGGCATCCATTTAAGATTCAAGGGCGAGGACCTGTATTTCTGCTCGGATGCCTGTCGGGACCGGTTTATGGAGGAACATCAGTAAGGGACCGCCGGTATGGCGGCCTCGGCAGCTTTTTAACTTATGCAGTCTGAATTAAATAAAGAAAGGAGTATGGTTCATGAAATTTTTTATTGATACAGCCAACATCGACGAAATCAAGGAAGCCGTTAAAATGGGGATGGCGGACGGTGTGACTACCAACCCGTCTCTGATCGCCAAAGAAAAAGGGGACTTCAAGACGATTATCAAGCAGATCTGCAAAGTCGTCGACGGACCCATCAGCGCCGAGGTCATCAGCCTGGATACGGAAGGAATGATCACGGAAGCACGGGATCTGGCCAAGATCCATGAGAATATCGTCATCAAGATTCCCATGACCGTGGACGGGTTGAAGGCGGTCAAGGCCCTGGCCAAAGAGGGGATCCGCACCAATGTCACGCTGGTTTTTTCTCCGCTTCAGGCCCTGATGGCCGCCAAAGCCGGCGCCGCTTATGTCAGCCCGTTTGTCGGACGCCTGGACGATCTGTCGGCCGACGGTATGGCGCTGGTGGAGCAGATCGTCGATATTTACGATAATTACGGGTTTGACACGGAGATCATCGTGGCCAGTGTCCGCAATCCCCTGCATGTGCTGGAGTCGGCGCTGCTGGGCGCGGACATCGCCACTATTCCGTTCAACGTTCTGGAGAAACTGGCGGCCCACCCCATGACGGATAAAGGGATCAAGGCCTTTATGGCGGACTGGGAAAAATCGAAGAAGAAAAAATAGCCGGGTCCGTCCCGGAAACGAACTGCCGCATCCGTGCCGGGAGAAGAAGATCCCGTTAAGGAGATCCACCAATGACAGAAAAACCAGGCCTCATGGCCATGTTGAGCAACCCCAACGTGCTGACCATGTCCCGCATTGCAGCCGGTCCGTTGATCGTGATCCTGCTGCTGTTCCCCATGAACCGGTTCACCTTTTTTCTGGCGGCCCTGATTTTTTCCGCCGCCTCCATCACGGACTATTTTGATGGATATTTCGCCAGAAAATACGGTCGCATATCCGGGTTCGGCAAGGCCATGGATCCGCTGGCGGACAAAATACTGACGGCCTGCGCCTTTATCATGCTGACCGCCGAAGGTCTGATTCCCGGCTGGGTGGTATGCGTTATTATCGGCCGGGAACTGGCGGTGACGGGTTTACGGAACATTCTGGCCGGTAAGGGAGAGGATATTTCCGCTTCCTTCTGGGGAAAATGGAAGACCGGTTTCCAGATTGGTACGCTGATTCCCCTGCTGATCCATTATGAATATTTCGGGATCGACTTTCATGCCCTGGGGATGCTGGTGCTGTGGGTGGCGGTGGCTCTGACCATCTGGTCGGGGATTGATTACTTTGTCAAGGCCCGGGCGGTTTTCATGTCCGATGCCTTTTCCTGAAGATTGATAATCACCTGATTGCCGGAAGGGGTTGATCCGGCCGAAGGAACGATGAATAATCGTCTTACCATTTTTATCGCCAGTCATTCCGGCAAGCGGACAAAGCAGATTACCGTGACCAGGAGATCGTTGCGGGGGATGGCGCTTCTTGTCGCCGCCGGGATACTGGTCAGCGGCTATATTATTTTTACCTACGCCAGCCTTCACCAGAAAGCGTCCCGGGCACGAGCGCTGTCTGACGCCATTGCCTCCCAGGAAAACGCCCTCGGTGAGCAGCAGCAGCAGATAAGCGAACTGGCCGGACGGATCAATACCATGCGGTCGCAGCTTTTCAGCCTGCACGAATTCGAAAAAAAGATCCGGGTGATTGCCGATATCAAGGGACAACCGGACAATATCAATCTGTCCGGCATGGGCGGGGTGTCGCCCGGCGATATCGGAGCCCGGGCCCCTAACGATGAAAGCCGGAACGATCTGCTCCGAGAGATGCACCATCAGCTTCGTATGCTGGACTCGGCGGCTCAAGCCCAGGAGGAAAATTTTTCCAGCCTGCTGGGTTGTCTTGAGGATAAACGTCAGATGCTGGCATCAACCCCGGCCATATGGCCCGTTAACGGCGGCTGGGTCACCTCACGGTTTGAAAACAGGCGGTCTCCTTTTACCGGTCAACTGGAATTTCATCAGGGTCTGGACATTGCGGCCGGTACGGGTACTCCCGTTATGGCTTCGGCCGACGGAGAGGTGATATTCAGCGGGGTCCAGGGCGCGCTGGGAAACCTGATTGTTATTGATCACGGACGCGGGGTGATGACCCGATACGGTCACCTGCATGAGTGTGCGAAGAAACAGGGCGACAGGGTGAAGCGGGAAGAGGTTCTCGGTGCGGTCGGTAACAGCGGCCAGTCCACGGGACCCCACCTCCACTATGAAGTCCGGGTGAACAGCATGCCGGTCAATCCGGATGCGTATATCCTCAATTAGTCCGGATAGTTCACGGTAAAGCAGGCATCCCGCCGGTTGAAGCGTATTAACGCGGGTGCCTTCAGGAGACAATACGTATGGCGGTTTTAGAGTGGCTGGAAAAATTGATCGCTGATTTCTTCGGCGGTGTTGGCAGGCTGCTGGTAGCCCTTTTCGGGAGCCAGAACGAGCGGGAATTGAAGAAAATCGAACCCGTCGTGGCCGCCATCAACGACCTGGAAGCGGCCATGAAGGGCATGTCGGACGAAGCCCTCCGGGGGCAGACGGCGCTGCTGAAGAAAAGATATCAGGACGGAGAATCGCTGGACGATCTGCTGCCGGAGGCGTTTGCCACCGTCCGGGAAGCTTCCGTACGAACCCTGGGCATGCGCCATTTCGACGTCCAGCTTATCGGCGGTTTCGTGCTGCATCAGGGAAAGATCGCGGAAATGAAAACCGGTGAAGGGAAAACACTGGCCGCCACGCTCCCGGTTTATCTGAACGCGCTGACCGGCCGGGGCGTTCATGTGGTCACGGTCAATGATTACCTGGCCACCCGCGATGCCCAGTGGATGGGCGCTATTTACCAGTTCCTGGGCATGTCCGTGGGCGTGATCACCCACGACATGACTGATCAGGACCGTATCGCCGCCTATCAGGCGGATATCACCTACGGAACCAATAACGAATTCGGTTTTGATTATCTCCGGGACAACATGAAGTTTTACAGGGCGTCCCTGGTGCAGAAAGAATTGAATTTCGCCATCGTGGACGAAGTGGACAGTATCCTGATTGACGAGGCCCGGACGCCGCTGATCATTTCCGGGCCGGCCGAAAAATCCACCAACCTTTATTACCAGGCCAACAACATCATTCCCGGGCTGAAAGAGGAAGACTACAGTATAGACGAGAAGGCCAGGAGCGTGACGCTGACCGAAAGCGGCGTGGCCGCGGCTGAACGGGCTTTCGGGGTGGAAAATCTTTTTGGCCCGGAAAACGTTGAACTGCTCCATCATGTCAATCAGGCCCTGAGGGCCCATAAACTATTTAAACATGATGTAGACTACATCGTTACCGAGGACAACCAGGTGGTAATCGTGGACGAGTTCACCGGCCGTCTGATGCCCGGTCGGCGCTTCAGCGAAGGCCTGCACCAGGCCCTCGAAGCCAAGGAAAACGTGAAAATCGAAAACGAGAATCAGACCCTGGCGACTATCACGTTTCAGAATTATTTCCGCATGTATGACAAGCTGGCCGGCATGACCGGCACGGCCGATACCGAAGCCGAAGAATTCAAGAAGATTTACGGCCTGGATGTGATGGTCATTCCCACGAACAAGCCCATGATCCGGAAGGATTACCCGGATGTGATCTTCAGGAGCAAAAGGGAGAAATATGAGGCTGTCATCGAAGAGATCATGGAGCTGCATCAGAAAGGCCAGCCGGTGCTGGTGGGCACGGTTTCCATCGACGTCTCCGAGCAGATCAGCCGGCAGTTGAAGAAGAAAGGCGTCCGGCACAATGTGCTCAACGCCAAACGTCACCGCCAGGAAGCGGAAATCGTCGCCAATGCCGGCCAGAAGGGGGCGGTGACCATTTCCACCAACATGGCCGGCCGGGGAACGGATATCGTTCTCGGCGAAGGAGTGGTGGCGCTGGGCGGATTGCATATCCTCGGCACGGAACGGCATGAGAGCCGGCGTATCGACAACCAGTTGCGGGGCCGTTCGGGACGGCAGGGAGATCCCGGCAGCTCCCGTTTCTATCTGGCGCTGGAAGACGACCTGTTGAGGATTTTCGGCGGCGAGCGCATGATCCGGATCATGAGTACGCTGGGCATGCAGGACGGTGAGCCCATCACCCACGGCATGATCAGTCGGGCCATTGAAAACGCTCAGAAAAAGGTGGAAGCCCATAACTTCACCATCCGCAAGCACCTGCTCGAATATGATGATGTCATGAACGAGCAGCGGGAGGTGATTTACAGCCAGCGGCGCAAAGCCCTGGACGGGGAAGATCTTCAGGATTACATCCTGTCAATGATCAGCGAAAAGGCCGGTGAAATTGCCGAGAGCTATGCCGACCCGAAGCTGCCTCCCGGTGAATGGGATCTGCCGGGGCTGTCGGAGGCCGTCTTCAAGCAATTCAACTTCCGCCCGGCGCTGGACGGAAACCGGCTTGAGGGGTTGACCGCCGACGGACTGAACGATCTGATTTATGATGAATGCGTGGCCCGGTATCAGGAAAAGGAAAAACAGGTCGGTGCGCCGGAGATGAGAACACTGGAGCAGATGCTGCTGCTGCAGACGGTGGACGCCCTCTGGAAAGACCATCTGCTCTCCATGGACCATTTAAAGGAGGGCATCGGCTTAAGGGGATACGCCCAGCAGAACCCGCTGATCATTTATAAAAGGGAAGCCTTCGGGATGTTTTCGGACATGGTCGAGCGGATCAAGGAAGAAACCCTGATGATTCTTTTCCGGATCCGTATCGAGCGTCCCGAAAAGGTCGAAGAACTGATGCAGCCTGAAGAGCAGAACTTCACCCTGTCCCACGGTGATGAGGATGACAGCAGAAAAGAGCCGGTCCGGAGGAAGGAAGAAAAGGTCGGGCGTAATGATCCCTGCCCCTGCGGCAGCGGCAGGAAATACAAGCGGTGCTGCGGCGCCTGAAAGATCCCTGCTCTCGGATTTTTATCATGATTCACGGCGTCCCGCCCGGCCACATGCGTTGTGTAGTTCCGCTACAACAATTTGAATACATTAAATTATTTTTAAAACGGCGATTCCCGGCCGGATCCGGGATCAGACCGCTGCCGTTTCTCATCGCTCCCCTTGATTTTTTGATGATGGACAGGTATACTTTTTATTCAGAACATTGCTGCTGACAGACATTCACGCGCGTTCTTGCAGTCGTAAACCGTTTGAACCCATTCGCAGGAAAGATCCATGAGCGGACGCAGCCCTGACATGCAAAGCGGTGTCTCACCGACGACCCGGTTACGGGTCCGACCGCCGTCATTATACAAGGTGCTGCTGCACAATGATGATTACACCACCATGGAGTTTGTGGTGGAAGTCCTGCGGCGTGTGTTCAAAAAATCATTCGAAGAAGCCACCATGATTATGCTGAATGTTCACCGTAGCGGCATGGGGGTTTGCGGGGTTTTCACTTATGAAATTGCTGAAACAAAAGTGGACATGGTGTCCGCTCTGGCCCGCGAAAGAGGATTTCCGCTGAAGTGCACCATGGAAAGGGAATAAGCCGATGATCAGCAAAGAACTCAGTGCCACTCTTGGTTTCGCGGTGAGCGAGGCGAAAAAATATCGCCATGAGTTTGTCTGCCTGGAGCATGTCCTCTACGCCATTCTTCATGATACTTCCGGGATTGAAATCATCACCGGTTGCGGCGGAAATGTGGAGGAACTGAAGAGCGCGCTGGAGAGTTTTTTCCGGCACAAGGTGGAAAGCGTTCCCCATGGTGAGGAATACGTTTTGCAGCAGACCATCGGCTTTCAGCGGGTGATTCAGAGGGCCGTCAACCATGCCCGTTCGGCCGAAAAAGAGAAGGTCGTCGTGGGAGATATCCTGGCGGCGATTTTTGAAGAAAAGTCTTCCCATGCCGTTTTCTTTCTGGAGAAAGAGGGCATTACGCGTTTGGAGGTGTTGAACTATATCTCCCATTATCAGGACAGCGCCGACGCGCCCGACGCGCCTGATGAAGCCGAGGAAGTGGAACGGCAGTTGGATCCGGGCAAACGCAAGACCAAGCTGGATCCACTGGAAGTTTTCACGGTTGAACTGGTGCAACGGGCGGCCGAAGGAAAGATCGATCCTTTTATCGGCCGGGAAAGGGAAATGCAGCGGACCATTCAGGTGCTTTGCCGCCGCAAGAAAAACAACCCGATTCTGGTCGGCGATCCGGGCGTGGGAAAAACCGCCATCGCCGAAGGGCTGGCGCAGAAAGTCCACAGCGGGAATGTGCCCTCCCTGCTGGACGACGTCCGCATTTATTCGCTGGACATGGGGTCGCTTCTGGCTGGAACGAAATTCAGGGGAGATTTTGAGCAGCGGCTGAAAAAGGTGATTCTGGCCCTGAAGAAAAGAAAGAACGCGATCCTGTTTATCGATGAGATTCACACCATCGTCGGCGCCGGCGCGACCAGCAGCGGCACCATGGACGCGGCCAACATTCTCAAACCGGTCCTGTCCACCGGTGATATCCGCTGTATCGGCTCCACTACCTATGAGGAATACCGCAATCATTTTGAAAAAGACCGGGCCATGTCCCGGCGGTTCGAGAAAATAGAGATCAGCGAGCCTTCCGAAGAGGATACCGTCATGATCCTGAAAGGGCTGAAGGAGCGGTATGAGGCCCATCATGAAATCGTGTTTACGGAAGCGGCCCTGAAAAGCGCGGTGGAACTCTCCGCCCGTTACCTGAACGACCGGTTTCTTCCGGACAAGGCCATTGACGTCATTGACGAGGCGGGCGCCGCCATCCGGCTGTCCGGCGGCGCGCACCGGACGAAAGTGAACCCGGCCGATATCGAGAAGGTGGTCGCCGCCATGGCCAAAATTCCCGTGCAGCGGGTTTCCCGGGATGACCGCGAACGGTTGGCCGGTCTGGAGCGGGAGTTAAAAGCGGTTGTCTTCGGACAGGACGAGGCCATCTCCTTTTTGGCGTCCTCCATTAAACGCAATCGGGCCGGTCTGGCCCGGCCGGACAAGCCGATCGGTTCCTTCCTCTTCACCGGCCCGACTGGTGTCGGAAAAACGGAAATCGCCCGGCAGCTGGCCGGCATTCTCGGCGTCGGCTTTTTCCGGTTCGACATGAGCGAATACATGGAAAAACATTCCGTCGCCCGACTGATCGGCGCACCGCCGGGGTATGTCGGTTTTGAACAGGCCGGCCTGCTCACCGACCGGGTCCGCAAACAGCCGCACTGCGTCTTGCTCCTGGATGAAATTGAAAAGGCCCATATGGATGTGTTTAACATCCTGCTGCAGATTATGGATCGGGCCGTTCTGACGGACAATAACGGCAAGGAGGCCGACTTCCGGAACGTGATCGTCATCATGACATCAAACGTCGGGTCCCGGGAGATCAGCAGCCAGTCCATCGGGTTCGGCAGCGATGTGGCCGATCCCGGAGGTAAAGGGAAAAAAGCCGTGGAGAATTTTTTTACTCCGGAATTCCGGAACCGGCTGGACGGGATCATCGCCTTTCATTCGCTGACGCCCGAGATCATGGAAAAAGTGGTGGACAAATTTATCCGTCAGCTCTCCTCTCAACTGGAAACGCATAAGATACAGCTCTCCCTTTCTCAGGCGGCAAGACAATGGCTGGCCCGGGAGGGACATGACCCGGTTTACGGCGCCCGTCCTCTGGACAGGCTGATTCAGACAAAAATCAAGGACGTTCTGTCCGATGAGATTCTGTTCGGCCGTCTGGAAAAAGGCGGCGAGGTGGATGTCGACCTGGCCGATGGCGAGCTGACTTTCTCCTATCGGCGGCCCGGTCCTTCCAAACCCGTTTCTTAAGAAAAACGGACGACGTCCGGCGGCAGGCATAGTGATCCTTTGCCATGACGATTTTTTTGTTAACCGGTGATTCATCCGGATTTCCGCCGCCGCGTCTGGCCGACCCCAGCGGTTTGCTGGCCGTGGGCGGCGATTTGACGGTCGATCGTCTGGTGACGGCTTATCAATCCGGCATTTTCCCCTGGTTCTCAGAAGGAGAGCCGGTGCTGTGGTGGTCTCCGGATCCCCGGCTGGTATTGTATCCCAACGAAATAAAAATATCCGCGAGCCTTCGCCGGGTGATCAACAAACGGATGTTTAGCGTCCGGTTTGACACGGCCTTCCGGGACGTGATCACCGCCTGTGCAACCGCCAGAAGGAAGGGGGAAGGGGGAACGTGGATCACCGGCGGAATGATAGAGGCCTATTGCGGTCTGCATGAAGCCGGCCTGGCCCATTCGGTGGAGGCCTGGGTCGGGGAAGAACTGGCCGGCGGTCTTTATGGGGTGGCCATGGGGCGGTGCTTTTTCGGCGAATCGATGTTTACCAGGGCAAGCAACGCCGCCAAGGTGGCGCTTGTTCACCTGACGGCATTTCTGAATAGCAATGGTTTTCAACTGATCGACTGCCAGACCACTACCGCCAACCTGGTGCGTTTCGGTGCCAGGGAAATTTCCCGCCGCCGGTTTCTATCGGAGCTGACGACGGCCGTGGCCATGCCGTCGATTCCGGGCCCCTGGCGGTTCGATCCCGGATCGAACCGGGAGTGAACCGTCCGGCTCCCCAAAAGCCGTTTCGACGCGGGAAGACTGCGCCAGTCACAAATGAAGGAGGAAATGATGTCCAAAACAGTAGCCCGTAAGTTCCATCTAAAAGAGTTTAAGGCAATCAGCAGGGCCATATCCAATTACGGCGACCTGAATATTCTCTTCAATCATATCGTGGAGGGACTGCACCGGACGTTTTCCATCAAAGGCTGTTGTATCCTGCTGTTTGATGAGCGGGAAAAGCAGTTGTTCTCCGTCAGGAGCTGCGGGCTGAGCGACCACTACATCAACAAGGGGCCGATTTTCATCGACGCCCGGGATACGGCTTTTTTTAAAAAAACGCCCGTTTTTATCGAGGACATGCAGAACAGCCTTCTGATCAGCTATCCCGACGAAGCCGTGAAAGAGGGGGTCAAATCCATGCTTTCGGTGCCGATCATGTATGGCGACAACGTGCTGGGGCTGTTGCGGATGTACACGGCCGAGGTCCAGTATTTTAACGAGGAGGATATTGATTCCATCTCGACGCTGTGCCTGCAGCTGGCGGTTGTGCTGGAAAAGAACGGCCTGGAGAACTTCCTGGAAGGGGTCAAGGCGGCCATGGGCAGCATCCCGCCCCGCCTGTTGAAGGGGTTGTACTGATTCCATGGACAATAAACCCCGTCTGGTCAGCGACACGTCCGATTTTTTCTCCATTGACAAGGGGGATGAACTTGTCATCGGCGGCAGGCGGTACGAGATCCTTGGCCATGCCCGTGAACTCCGGTTCGGTATCGAGGACCCCAAGTTCTGGGTGAAACGGGCCATTGATGTGGACACGCGGGAACGGAAGCTGATCAAACTGGCTTTTTTCGAATCCTTTACCGCTTCCCTGGGGGGGGTGAAAATCAAGTGCTTCCGGGATCCGGAAAAAGAGGGGAAAATCCTTTCTTTAGTTAAAGGCCGGCCGGATTTCATGCAGGGCGAGGTGTTCTACGACGACAAAGGCAACAACATCCGGGTACTGGACATCGTCCGCGGTGAAAGTTTCATGAATTATATCGGCTCACTTTCCATGCCGTACGAAACGTATTTCAAAAACATGCTGCCGGATGTGCTGCGGAACCTGGTCAAGTCCCTTGAGGCCATCCGGTTCCTGCATGCCAATGGTTTTAAACACGGCGACATCAGGAACGACCACTTATTCGTGGAGAACCGGACCGGCAATTATGTCTGGATCGATTTTGATTACGATTTTCAAAGCACGGAAAACCCATTCAGCCTGGATGTCTTCGGCCTGGGCAATGTTCTGAGTTACGCCGTTGGAATGGGGTTTCATAATTATTACATGATCAAAACGGACCGGTTCAAGTACGGCGACCTGGCGGACCGGGTGGAGCCGGAGGATTTCGCGCTGCTGGATCCGCGCCGGTTCATCAATCTGGCCAAGCTGTATCCGATCATTCCGGAGTCGCTGAACAGCATCCTGATGTTTTTCTCTACCGGCGCCCCGGTTTACTATGAAACGGTTAATGAAATCATCGACGATTTGAACTGGTTTCTGGATAATTTTCCATACTACCAATAATCAGGGAGGTGCCGCCTTGGGTATTTCCATTCTTTTTGCGGTTAATGAATCAGCCAGCTCCAGAGCGGCGATCAACTATCTGGCTTCTCTGCCTTTTGTGCCGGAAGAGGTGTATATCCGGCTGGTCCACGTTTTCCGGAAGCCTTCTTCCGGTGAAGAAATGATGGGGAAAAAATACATGGCCGAGCAGGCGGACCGGTACAGGGGAGTACTCGCCAGGGCCAGAGAACAACTGGTGGAGGGAGGCTTTCTGGAGGGCAATATCGGGATTGAACTGGTGGCCGAGCCTTACGATACGATCAGCGACGGTATTATGGACGTGTTTAAAAAGGGCACTTACAATATGGTGGTGATCGGGCGTAAAAAAATGTCCAAGGCGGAAGAGTTTGTGCTGGGGGATCCCAGCGTCAAGCTGGTGAGGGCCTTGGAGGGGACGGCCATTGTGGTCATCAAGTCCTGACGGCCGGTTTCAGGGCCCGGTCAGCACGAATTTTTCGATGGGCAGATCGGTTTCCGGCCAGAACCGGCTGATCTCGATGACAACGGACTCTTCCTGGCCGTTTTCAAGGATAATGGATTCAGGTATCGTTGTATCCTCTGCTGTCCGCACCCCCGAGAAGCTCGCGGCGTATTCCAGCCCATCTTTTGAGCCCTGCCGGAATTCAATGCGGCAGGGGCGGTCCGTCGTTCCGTCAAAGATGATGGTCTCGGTTCTTTCCGGTCGGTTCTGCCGGAGGCGAAGGCCGTATTGGCCGTTGCCCGGTTCGATCCTTTCGGCCGTATCAAAATCAAGCAGCGGTATCCGGCCCGCCAGCAGGTGAGCGGCGTCATGGATGGTCAGGGGAACGGCAATGGCTTTTCCGAGAGTGACACCCGCCGCTTTCTCTTTGCGCATCCTGCCGCTGCCGGTACGGGGGAGGAAATAGAAATTATCGCCGTCGGCGGACATGGTAAGCAGGGGCGTGCCGGTCGCGCCCAGGAGTTCCAGCCGGATGCAGTCCGGCAGACGGCACAACCAGGCGAAGCGCATCCGGGGCATGTCGGCCCTGTTCCGGAAAGTGATCGTGCCGATGCCCTTGCAGGCGGTCAGCCGGGAATTGTGCGCCCTGATCTGTTCCAGCAGCTTGACGGCTTCGGGGGAAATGCGCTTTTCCGGTTTGGGCGCCAGACCCGCGCAGCCGCTTATCGCCAGAAGAACAATCAACAAAAAAGGGAAAGTCCGCCTGTCGCTCATGGATTGTCAACCGGGCCGGAGAGGTCTTCAATTTTTTTGATGAGTTTTCCCTTGTCTTTTTCCGGAGCGAACTGCAGGCTGCGTCGGTAGGTCTCCAGCGCCTTTTCGGTGTCGCCGTTCTTGAGAAAGGCGTCGCCCAGGTGCTCCAGCAGAATGGGGTCGTCCGGCGTAAGCTGGAGCGCTCTTTTCAGTAGCTCAATCGCTTTTTCATAATCTCCCTGCTGGTAATAGACCCATCCCAGGCTGTCGGTAATATAGCCGTTGTCGGGCTCCATCGTCAGGGCTTTTTCAATCAGTTGCCGGGCCTCATCCAGATTGATGCCCAGATCGGCATAGGTGTAGCCCAGATAGTTCAGCGCGTTGGCGTCATCCGGCGCGATTTTTATTATGGCTTTCATCTTTTCGATGACCGCGTCTTTTCTGCCGGTTTTGTCATAAATAACGCCAAGCCGGAAGAGAAGATCAACATTGTCCGGTTCCAGGTTGAGGCCGCGGAGAAAAAGCGCCTCGGCCTGCTGATATTGTTCCCGCCTTTCCCGAAAAGATCCGGCGTAAAGGATCAGGTCGACGTTTTCGGGTTCTTTTTCCAGCAGGGAATCGAAGATGGCTTGAGCCTGTTCTGGGCTGTCCGTCTCCTCGTACAGAAACGCCATCTGCAAAAGAGCCGAGGTGTAAAACGCCGAATCTTCCTTTACTCTGGAAAAATACGACAGCGCTTCCGGTTTCCGCTGCTGTTTGTTATAGAGCATCCCCATCAGATAGTTCAGATCAGAGTTTTCCGGCGCTCCCCGCAGCAGACCCTTTAGAACGGTTTGGGCGTCGTCATAGCGTTGCTGGTTGATAAAAACCTGGGACATCTGCTGGATGAGTTGCTGCGCGGCGGTTTCGGTTTTGGTATTACGGCCCAGATCGACTAAAAGGGTGTCTCCCTGCTTGACGTTGCCGATGGAATAGTAGAACAGGGCCAGTTCCATGACGGCCCTGGCGTTGTCCGGATAATCGGCCAGAATGGAATTGTATAGATGGATAATGTTTTTCTGACAAACCTTGCCGCAGGGTTTGGTTAATCCCGGAAGCGTGAGCTTCTGGCCGGGCTTCAGATCCGTTACATCCGAAATGTGGGGGTTGGCGGCAACGATATTGTCTTTCAGTTCGTTATCAACCTTCCGGTAATGTTTACGGCACAGAGAGGCCAGGGTATCGCCGGATTGAACGGTTATTTCCATTGGACCGGCGAACTGCTGCCGATACAGGACGATCAGCTCAAAGCGCGGGCTGATCAGGCTTTTTTCAAGTTCCAGGCAGCGGCGGTAGCTTTTTTCCGCTTCCGCGAATTTTTTCTGGCGGGCCTGTATTTTCCCTAAAAAAAAGAAGGCCTCCCAGGACTCCGGAAATCTGCCGGTCATTTGTTCGTAAACGGCAGCCGCCCTTTCAAGGTCATTTTTTTCAAGGTAATATTCCCCCAGCACATGGTAAACCGTTTCCTGGTCGGGATTCAGCGTCAGAACCTTTTCAAAAATAGCCGCCGCTTCTTCATCGTGACCGGTCTGCTTTTTGATGGTGCCGGCGACGATCAGCGTACCGATGTCGTCCGGCTCCACGGCCAGGATCTCCGCGATGACCCCCATCGCTTTTTCCGTGTTGTTGCTCTGGAGATAGAGGTAGACCAACTCTTTTTTCAGAAAAACGGAGTCCGGCCGGTCAGCCACCGCCCTGCTCATGTGGTCGATGGCCTGATCGGTACGGTCCTGACGGCTTTCCATGGCGGAACGGATAAAGTGATAGTAATGATTTCCGCCGCTGTCTGCGCCGGCGGTGTCCGGCGGCAGGTCCGGGATCGGTGGCGTCGTCGCGCAACCCGAAATGATCAGGCTGATGATCAGAAAAACCAGTGTCGGAAGGCTGTTCGGAAACTTGTCTCTAATGTTGATCAGTGTAGGTTTCAAAGTCGGCAATGTGTTCCCTGAAAAAAGTTTTCATTTTTTTGATAATATTGCTTTCCAGTTGACGGACGCGTTCCCGGGAAATATCGTAGCGTTCTCCTATATCCTGCAGGGTCACGGGTTCATCCGTGAAAATCCGCTGGTTCAGGATTTCAATTTCCCGGTCGTTCAATGTTTTTGTAAATTCAGCCAGGTTTTTTTCGATAAGCTTTTTTAATTCCTTGTCTCCGACCAGATCCTCCTGTGAGTCGGCTTCCCCCAGATCCAGCAACTCTCCCCGCTGTGTGTCGGAATCGGTCTTGACGGGTTCATCCAGGGACACATCCCAGGCGCTCAGGCGCTGCTCCATGTTGATGACGTCCGATTGCGTCACCCCCAGTCTTTCCGCCAGCAGTTTCGGCCGGGGTTCGAATCCCTGGTCGATCAGCCGCTGTTTTTCCTTGTTCAGCTTGAAAAACAACTTCCGCTGATTCTGGGTGGTGCCGACTTTCACCAGCCGCCAGTTGTCCATGATGAATTTGAGAATATAAGCCTTGATCCAGAAAGAGGCGTAATAAGAAAACCGCACGTTTTTGTACGGGTCGAACTTTTTTACCGCCTGCATCAGGCCGATATTCCCCTCCTGGACCAGATCCAGAAGGTTCTGCATCCAGACCCGCTGGAATTCCAGTGCGATTTTAACCACCAGCCGCAGATTGGCCGTGGCGAGAAGATAGGCCGCCTCCTCATCATTGTCTTCCTGGATGCGACGGCCCAGATCGATCTCTTCTTCCCTGGAAATCAGGTTGTATCGTGAGACCTCCCTTAAATATCGCTGGAGCGGGTCGGTAGTGACCAGGCTCCTGCCGGGAGCGGGAGCGGGAACCATGGCCCCGGGCGTGGCCGGGGCCTCCGTTTCCGTGTCTTTTTCCCGGTGATGTTTATGGCCGGCGGACTTGCTCATGGGTTTGTTTTTCCTGCCGGGGAATGCCGTTGGGGCATCCGCTGCGATGAATTGGTTGTGGTCATGTTTTTATAATATTTTCAAGCATATTATCGTAACGGAAAATAAGATCATATACAAGGAGTTTAATGCCCGAATCCGGATACGGGCCAATTTTTTTTATGGACATCACCGGGGTCGTATGGTAATGGACAATTGATTTTTCCGCGCCTGTAGCTCAGCTGGATAGAGCAACGGACTTCTAATCCGTAGGTAGGGGGTTCGAGTCCCTCCAGGCGCGCCAGCAAATTCAAGGGGTTGCGGCTACCGGCTGCGCCCCTTCTTTTTTCCGTGTGGGACTTTTCAAATTTCTCTGTCAAAGACCTTGACCGCTTCAACTTCAGAACTGCCGATTGAGTGGAGGTATATTCCATGAGAAAGCCTGTCGAAAAAGAACACCTTCGGCACCTGTCTGGGAGAGAAGGGCTTTATGTCAGGCGGCGCATCATTGTCTTATACTGCCGGAACAGCACAACGGCCCCCCATACAAATGACAGCATCATGATCAGGGCGCCCAGCTTATGGGACGTGTTGGCCAGGAAATGATCGTACTGGGCAAGATGAAGCTCCTTTAAGATGAATTCCCAGTCATGGAACCCGTATGGTGCGCTCCGGCCGGTATTGCCGCCCAGCAGCGGCAGGGTCAGGGACCGGGCGTCGTTGATATACGGCGCGATATCGAGAAAATTATCTCCGATCCACCAGAGCACCACCGCCGCGCCGAAAGTGTCCCGGGTCTGGATCAGCAGCACCACCATGCAAACCGCGGGCATCAGTATCTGCCCCAGGGTGCCGCCCAGAGAACGCATGATCCGGCCGAAGGGACTGAAAATCAGGTGCCCGGCCTCGTGGAACGGCAGATTGACCAGGTGCATGAAAGAGTTGCCCGAGGTGTTGCCGGCAATGGGCGCCAGGATCAGTTTCCAGCCCCAGACAAACAACACCGCCAGCAATATCGTCCGCGCCCAGAAGGAGAAGGCGTTCACCTCATCCGGAACATGGAACAGGATTTCCTTGATGATGGGAAAGAACCCGTCCCCCTCTTCCGTGCTGTCCTGTTTCGGTATAACCCGGGACGGCGACTGAGGCCGATGCAGGGCCTGCTGACAAGCCTCGTATTTTTCAAAGATGACGCCGCACTTCACGCATTCCCGATGGCCTTCATCCTGTTCATGCTGACATTTGGGACAAATCATCGGAACACCATTGACCTGAACGTGCTGTTACCGCTATAAGACTGCGTACTTATTCTCGGGTTTAAATATCACAGTCACTCAAAAAAATGAAAGGCATCCATGGACGGCGCTCTGTCTCATCTGGCCGCGCAATTGACGGAAAAGCTCGGCCTGTTGTTAAATTCCCGATATGCGCTTGAAAACGCCTACCTGCGCCAGCAGGTCAAAATCCTGCGCGGCAAAATCGGCAAACGCATCTGGTTTACGGAAAACGAAAGAGCCCTTCTGGTCCGATACGGCCTGCCCATCAAGGATTGGCTGGCCGATGTCGTCTCCATCGTCAGGCCGGAGACTCTGCTGGCCTGGCACCGGCGCATGAAAAAAGAAAAATGGACCTTCGACAACACCCAAAAAAAACCAGGACGGCCGCAAACGCCGTCAGAGACCGAGCATCTGATTGTAAAAATCGCGCAAGAAAACGCCCGCATGGGCTATACCCGCATCGCCGGCGAACTGAAAAAGCTGGGCCACTGCCTTGCCCCGACTACGGTGGCCAACATCTTAAAGAAGCACGGCCTGCCGCCTTCGCCCCAGAGAAAGGGCCTGCCCTGGAAAACCTTTATCCAGTCCCACCTGAACGTCGCCTGGGCCACTGACTTTTTTACCGAAGAGGTCTGGACAAAAACCGGGCTGGTCACTTTTTACGTGTTGTTTTTCATCCACCTTGGCACCCGCCGCGTCCATATTGCCGGTTGCACGCCCAACCCGGACAGCGCCTGGATGCAGCAGCAGGCCAGAAACCTGTCCATGAAATTTTCTGATGACAGGGCATCCTGCCGCTACATCATCCACGACCGGGACGCCAGTTTTTTGCCGTTTGATTTCATCATCAAAACCGACGGCATTAAAATCGTCAAAACGCCGCCCCATGCCCCCATGTGCAACGCTTACGCGGAGCGATTTGTCCGGGAAGCCAGAGAAACCCTGGACAACATCATCCCCCTGGGAGAAAGGCACTTTCGTCACGTGTTGCGCTGTATCGAAACCCATCACAACCGGCAGCGGCCTCACCAAGGCATCGACAACCTCATACCGGAAGGATTTGACTATCCTGAACAACCGGCCGATATCGGAGATGTTGTTTGTGACCCCATGCTCGGAGGGCTGCTCAACCATTACCATGTAAAAAAGGCCGCCTGACGACAGCCGCTTTATAACCAAAACCGCACATCCATAAAACGATTGCCGATGGGATTTACTGATTCAACCGGACTGGCTTGTCGACTACCGCCATAACCCCGCCTTCAAAAGCCCAACTTTTGACTGGAACCCCGGAAATTCTCTCTGCCCTGCTCCACACCCTCAAAAAACGAATGAGATTTTGATCTGATTTTCTGCCTTGAGCACTTGATAGGCCTGATTTTTAGCCCGTATGAGTTTTTGTATAGTACACGCCCGGCGGAGACAGGGCCGGCACAAGGCCTTGCCCAACCGAGCGGTTAAAAAAGAAATGGGTTACGGGTGTGTGCCCCGCCGAAGTGTAACGGGTGACGCGTTCATCGTCCGTGCCCGAAGCCTCGGTCTTCCGGGTCATAACAAAGGCGGGGCGTAGTCAGTCAAGGAGTCAAAACCTACAAGCTGCAAGGCCTGTGACGGCCCCTGGCGAGGGGGAGCGGTCGGCCCCTACTTGTCCCCTTTAAGCTTCAGAATAAACATGTTGATTACAAAACCAATCACAAATGCAATTACTATCTGTATGACAAATGCAATGGGAAGAAAAGGATCTAAATAGCCCATAAAAATATAAGCCAACACTTGGAAACAAATTGATGTTAGAACACTAACTATGGCTGATATATATACTGCACTTGTTAATGACTTTACTTTTTTACTGAAAGCAAAGTTCAGTGCGATAATAACTATAAAAAAAATAATTATTGGCATTTCTCCTCCATTCTATAATAATGCAACGACTTCTCTTTAAGGCGGGGGAGTTATACAGCTACAATGCTCCTGTGCATTATTAAATGCTGTGGCACCGAACCTTCTAACTGCATTAGCATATCTCCTTGCCCATGTTCTACATACAGACTGTCTCATTGGGCGTGTTATTCCGCTACATGAACCTAACATACATGATTCAAAATTGTCATCACATTGTCTCTGAGAATTACCACATGTTCCATAGCATTCATCATGAGCTACACAACAATCAGAGAACTGAAAGTTAAAGGGATTATCAGGGACTAAAGCTTCATTCCACCCACTACCACATGTTTCCAATCCTTCACTATCGAAATGGTTAATGGGCTCGGAGCTGGCATAAACATAAAAGTTCACCCCTCCTTCAACCCCATTCGGATCCGTCCTCAGATATCTCCCCGTCCCCGGCTCATAATATCTCCACCAATTATAATGCAGGCCGGTCTCTTCATCGTAGTATTGGCCCGGGAACCGCAGATTATTCTCAACCGTCTCAACCTCAACCACGGCCTTGCCAAAGCTCTCATACGTCGCGCTCCAGACCACTTCCCCGCTCCTGGCCGTCAGCTTCTGCGGGGTACCGAGGTGATCGTTGTGGTAGAAGTAATAACTCCCACCGCTCTTCATGAACAGCGGATCGGTGCCCCACGTTCCGCCCGGCTGCCAGCCATAGGCCTTGACCACGGTTCCGGAGGCATCTATTTCCGCCACCAGGCCTTCATCGGCATAATGGAAGTATGTCTTTGCGCCGCCGACATCTTTCCACAGCCTGCGGCCGAACGGGTCATAATAGTAGCTCGCCGTCAGCGTTCCGGAGTTCGGCAGGCCGTTCCAGACCTGGGCCAGCCGGTCTTCGGTGTTGTAGACATAGCTGAAGACCACGCCGTCCACGGTCTTTTTAACGGTGTTGCCGTTGGCGTCGTATTCGTAACTGGCGGCCTGAAGGCCGCCGCTACCGGATTCCTCGTTGAAACTGGGCAATGACAATAATTCATTATTTTCGTTATATGCCCAGGCCCCGTCCCGATCCGCCGAGGTCAGGCGGTTGCCCACGCCGTCGTAGGTAAAGGCTTCGTCCGTCAGGCTGACGGCCTCCGGGTTGTCAACATCCGTCAGCCGGTGCAGGGCGTCGTATGCATACCCATAATCCCCGTGCTCTGTGGTTTTGGCCGTGATGTTGTCCATATTGTCATGGGTATAATTGTAATTCAAGAGTTCGTTGGCGCCCGGGTCCTTGGCCGTGATCTGGCTGATCCGCATGAGCGGGTCGTAAGAAAATTCCTTTACAGCCCCGCCGGGCAGGGTCATGCCTGAAGGCCGGTTCCAGGAGTAATCGTTGACGGAGATAAAGCCGGCATCCGGGATCTGCACCCCGGCCAGGCGGTTGGCCGTGTCATAGAGATAGCCGTAGGTGACGTTGTCCGGCCCAGTAAAGCTCTCCTTGAGGCCGTTCTTCAGGTAAGCGTAAGAATGCGTTTTGCTGAACGTCCCGTCTCCAAAATTAATCGTCTCGCCCGTCTTTCTGCCGGCGGCATCGTAAACGTAAGCTGCCGAAGACGAGGTGATGCCGGCGCCGTTTTTGTCCTCATACCCGGTCAGGCGGCCGGCATTGTCATAGGTGAACGTCACGGTCTTGACCAGAACGTTGCCAGCGTCATAATACCGGGTCTCGGTCATCTGGCCGGCGGCGTCATAGGTGTAAGCCGCGCGCTGGCCTTTGGCGTCAAGCTTTTCCGAGAGGCTGCCCGAGTCATTGTAAGCATAGGTCGTCTGCTGACCTTCCGGCCGGGTCTCCCGGGTCAGGCGGTTGTTCAGGTCATACGCAAAGTTCGTGGTCTGGCCCTCGGCATCGGTCAAAGAAACCAGGTTGTTGCGGTTGTCGTAGGTATAGGAGGTTTGGCCCGAGGCCGGGTCGGTCACACGGACCAGCCGGTTTAAGGCGTCGTACTCGTAATACGTAATCCGGCCGTCCTTGTCGGTTTTTTCGATCAGGTTGCCGACGGGATCATATCCGAACCGGGTCTCGACGGTATATCCCCCGGTTGAGGATGACGGAGAAATGATGTCCTGCTCGGCGGCCTTGCGGTTGCGCTCGTCATAGGTAAAGGCCTTGCTGAACGTGGGATAGGTGATGCGCATGGGCTGGTCCGCGCCGCCGGAGCAGGAGGAACAGCCGCTTGCGCCCGCGTCGCCGTACTCGGTGACAGTTTCGTTGCCGGCGGCATCGATGGTTTTTACCAGCCGACCGCGGGAGTCGTATTCATAATCGGTCACGGCCCCTTCCGGGTCAATGGTGCCGGTCAGCTTGCCGCCATAGGCATAGGCGAACTGGGTGACCAGGTTTTGGGAGGGGTCGTTTTCGTTCAGGACCTGGATCTGTCTGACCAGGTTGCCGACCAGGTCGTATTCAAACCGGGTCTGCCTGTCGTCCGGCCCGATCTCCTTTGTCTTTCTGCCGGAGGCGTCATATTCGTAAGCAACGACGCGGTGCAGCGGGTCTTCGGCGGTGAGCATGTTGCCGGAGGCGTCATAGGTATAGGTCCAGACGTGGTTATCGTCATCAATCCGGGTCAGGACATTGCCCATGAGGTCGTGGGTAAAGGTGGTGGTATGGCCTTCCGGATCGGTGACCGAGGTCTGGTTGCCAAGACTGTCATAGGTCATGGTGGTGACGATGTCCGGCGTGCCGATGACGCGGGTCTCGGTCAGGTTGCCGGCCGCGTCGTAGGTGTAGCGGGTGACGCGCTCGTCATCCGTGCCCGCGGCCTCGGTCTTCTGGATCATCCGGCCTTCGGCGTCATAGCCATAGGCGGTAACATGGCCGTTCTCGTCGGTCTCGCGGATCTTGCGGTGGAAGACGCGATCGTACTGCCGGCTGACGGAAGAACCGTCCGGATATTCTATTTTGACGATATCGCCCCATTCGTCAAAGTACTTGATGGTCACGCGGCCGTTCAGGGTGGTGCGTTCGGTCCGGCCGATCTTTTCTACGTTAAACAGGGTCTGCCCGTTGCTGTCCCGCCTTCTTACGTAACCGGACTCATCGTACCAGATCTCCTGGAGCTGTCCGGCGGAGTCCTGAACCGCGGCGTAATGCTCCTTTTTCTCCGGAAAATAATTATAACTGAAGAACTTGCCTTCACCCTGGCCGTTCTGGACGGACTTGACCATGTCCATGTCGTTGTAGGTTATGGTGTAGCCGTTGGGATCGGCGCCCGGATCGGCCGGCAGGGTCACCGTGGTCAGCCGGCCTTCGGCGTCATAGGTGTAGGCGGTCTGGCGGTTGTCCACGTCCGTTACCGTGGCCAACAGGCCTTGCGGGTCGTAGGTGTACGATACCCGGCGGTTCTGGTTGTCTTCGGCCTCGATGATCCGGTCGCTGCCGTCATAGGTGAGCCACAGGAACTGCTGGTTGTTGCTGTCGGCAAAGCCGGACACGTGCTGCTGACCGTCATAGAGCAGATAGCGCTTGATGCCGGTGGCGTCGCCCACGGCCGTCAGGCGACCCTGGGCATTATAATATTTAACGTCCCCGAACCGGCTGCTCCAGACAAAGGTATCGTCCATCTGCTGGGCGATCTTAAAGCTGTTATTGGTAAACAATGCCTTGACGCCCGTGGGCGTGCCGGTTGCCTTGCGGTATTTAATACTGTCCTTGTCGATTACATCAATTTGAGAACCTGAATATTCCATCTTCAGATTGTATTTAGCCAGGCCCCAGTCCCATTGCTTGTCACGGTACTGCCGGGCCAGCTCGAACCGGCCGCCGGGCACCTGGAGGGTCAAGTCGGTGTCTTCACGGGTATAGGTAAAATGGAGCAGATCAACCTCGGAGCCGGTTTGCATCGTGCCATTTAATAAGTAAAAGCTTTTTATTTCACATGTCTCCTCGTCCGGCTCAGGGCAGTCGGGTTTGGGGGCGCAGGCCGCCGCAAAGTCTCCACCGAAAAGGCCGTCTTCACCTTTTTCAAGCTCGTCAAGGTCCTTGTTGATCATATCAAGCTTATCCGGGTCAATGCTTCCCTCCCCTTCCTCTCTTTCCGTCGGAAGGTCGATGCATTTCTCTGCGAAAAAGCAGTTGTCTTTCCATGTATAGCAACTCATAAAGGAGCCAGTAAGCGTTGTTCCATTGGCGCATGTATATGTATAAGAGGTATAGCCGCAGGCCCTGTGGTCTGTGCAGCACTTTTCCAGCCCGCCGGTTCCTTCTTCGCCGGTCGCGCCGGAAACCTGGAGGCAGGTGATCCGGTACGGCACGGAAACGCTCTGATGGGGAAGGATGCTGTCCGGAACACCCAGGTATTCGACCCGGTAATACTTGCTCGAAGGCGGGGTCATGACGACATCATCGGCCCGGATCAGGCCGTGGTTGGTCAGGGTGATCTCGCCGTTCATGACGTCGCCGACCTTCATGCCGGAAGGGATCGGGACCACGACCGGATCGGCCACGACCACCGCCGCCGGAACGTCGGTTTCAAACTTGGCGGTATAAATAATATCATATCTGTCCACGATGGTGGTCTCCACCACCTCCCATTCCACCGTCACCAACTGGCTGGTCAGGAACACCTCCTGAGCCTGGGTGATGCCGGGCTTGATCCAGATCCGGCCGGAAGCCTCCTCGTGATTGGCCGCCCGGATCCGGTAAAGGTAGCTGCCCACGGGGATCTGACCGGACAGGGCCTCGCCCTGGGCGTCGGTGGTCAGGGTATAATCCGCCATGGTGGCTTCGTTCCGCAGGGTGATCCTGGCGCCGGCCAGGCCGTAAATGGGCGTTCCGCTATCATCCGGGGTGCCGGTGTAGATGTCGCTGACCTTGAACAAGGCCCGGCCGGTGACATCCGTGGTCACGATGGCTCTTAACAGAATATCCACCGCGGCATGGTTGAGGCTGGACACCCTCAGATAATGCGAGTAGATGCCCTGGGCCTGGGATGACGGCGGAGCAAAGACGATATCCACCCGCGAAGCGGCCCCGGGTTTGATGTTGCCCACCTGGGCCGAGGAGGCGATATAGATCCAGTTGGGCGCGGCATTGCCGCCGGCGTCTACCAGGGACAGGGATACTCCTTCCAGGTCGGCGTAGCCCTTGTTTTCCAGGGTAACGGTTTCGGTGACCGAGGTCCCCAGGTTGACGCCGGTTTCCACGTAATCCGGCGAATACCACAGGGCCGGTTGGGCTTCGATCAGATGGAGATTGACCGGCAGGGTGGCCCAGCCGCCGGCCGGGCCGTTGTCGCTGACCAGTCGCAGGACGATCTGACCGTTGTCCGCGGCGCTGTCGTCCGCCTGGACGGAAAAGGAGACCTGGCCGTTGGCGCCGGAGGCCAGATTGATTGGCGCGCCGGGGCTGACCGTCACTCCGGCGGGCAGGACGCCGCCGGCCTGATCTCCGGCCAGGTATTCAAAGCGCAGATTGGTAACGGCCGTGCCGCTGCCGGCGGTGGCCTTGAGGGTCACGGTATGGTCGTCGTTTCTGGGGATGGTCAGGTTATAGGCATTGTATTGCAGACTGACCCGGTTGATGACAAAGGTGCCCTGAACAGGCCGCTCGGTCAGCTCGGGATGAACGGCGCAGACCTGGTAGGCGCCGGATTCTCCGGCCGGCGGCTTGAACAGATAGACAAATCCGCCGCTGTTGTCGGTGTAAACGACGACCTTGCGCTCAAACCCCCGGCAGGTGATGACCACGGTCAGGGGTACGCCGGCCAGGGGAGCCCCGGTCGACCGTTCCAGGGCCCGGCCGGAGATGGTGATGTCGGTGTCTCCGGTGGAAGCGGCCGGAGTGATTGAGGTGATTTCGCCCAGGTAGGTGGTATCCGTCAGGGTCACGGCCGTGGAGGTGCTCATCTTGCCCAGAACGACTTCATCCGCCTGATGGTAATGATAATAAATATGGCCGATCTCCAGCCCGACCGTCAGGTTCTCCGGGGCGTTGGCCGATACGGACAGGGCGGTCGTGGCCGACTCGAACGTTCCGCCGGGCGGGATCCGGATCACGCTCGTCCCGTCGGACAGGGTCACGACGTTCGATCCGGTGGCGCACTGGTAGTTTTTTGCGGCCAGGTAGTTGCCGTCGGCGTCCGTCAGATAAAAAATCACCTCGTTGGAGGGGTTTTTACCGAAGTCCCGCGCGGAAATCAGCTCGATCTCTTCGGCGCAGGTGTTCTCCAGGCTGAACCGCACCATTCCCTCGCCGCCGCGGGTGAAGGTCTCGGCGGTCAGTTGCAGGCCCAGCAGGCCGTCGCCCACCTCGATTTCTCCGGTCCGGACGATTTCTACGGTCTCATTGACGTCTTCGGTAATCTCGATGACGGTGGTCATATTGGCTACGTCGGGCAGGTCACTGTAACCGCCGACGATGACCGACACGGTCTTGCTCTCTCCGGCGGCCAGGGAAAAGGCGGGCGATTGGTGCGAACGGACGGCGCCGCCGGCCAGGGTGACATCCACCCTCAGGGCCATGTTGGTAATGTCGGTCGAAGACTGGTTGGTGACCGTGTACGGCAGGGCGTTCATGATGCCGCGCTTGAGGGCGGCGCCGGCGGCCAGGCCGGCGGTCACTTTCGGCAGGGTGATGGAGCGTTCCAGGCTTTCCACATCCTGCGCGTTGACGGCCGTAACGGTATAGGTGCGTTGATCGCCGGCGTATCCGGTATCGGTATAGGTATTGGTCGTAATCAAGTCGGGGGCGAGGAGCCTTTTGACGGCCCCTTGACCCAGATAAATTCTGCACCCGTCTATATTGCCGGGCGGGGTCCAGGAGACAATGGGTGCCGCCAGATCCGTCTGATTGATATGGAGGGCGGACACCGGCAGCAGGCTAAAATCCAGGTAAGCGCTCGTCGACGGTTCAGAAATATTGCCGGCCGCGTCCACCGCCGCCACCACATAATAATGGGCGGTCAGGGACGGCTGGGGATCTACCACCGCGGTGTTGGCCATGGGGATGCCCTTGATCAGCGGCGTCATATTCGTGATGGAAGTAATGTCCGAAGCGGCGCGATAAAGACTGAAATTCACCGGTTCGGTGTAATTCTGAGGCGTCCAGGCGGCATTAATGCCGTTGGCCGCAAGCGTCAGCGAAAGATTCGTGGGCGGGGCCGGGGCCAGGGAATCGGACATGACCGTTATAGTGACGCTGCGGGCGCTTTCGGCGGTCTGGCCGTTGACCTGGCGGAGGCTGGTAACGGCATAAACGTGGCTGCCTTCGCCGGCCGGGCTGTCATCAACCAGTTCCGTGATATTGCCGCCCAAGGGCGAACCATATGCCGCCAGTTCGGACTCGTTCGGACCCCGGCGGTAAATCTGATAACCGGAGGCGTTGTCCACAGGATTCCAGGTCAGCTTGATGACGCCGCTGGCCTGGGATATTCCGGAAAGGCCGGTCGGAGCCGCCAGTGACGGCAGAACGCCCTTATAAATCTGGAACTGGTTATCGGCGGAAACGGTCGTTCCCACGTTGCCGAGAGCATCCACGCCCTCAAAAACAAAAGAGAGGTCCTCGCTGTCCGAAGAGACGGTGATGGCGGGGATGATAAAGACGGCCTGCCAGGTCTGGGCGTCATCGGACTGGGGAGGATCGATTTCCACCAGGGAATCGATCGGATAAGGAACCGCCGGGTTACCGGAGAGCGCCCACTGGATGTTTGGCGCGTCCAGGCTCTGGGATATCGGCTCATCCAGGCCGAAGACGGCGGTCACCGTCACGGCACCGTTATTGTCAATGGGCGCGGCCGGCTGAACTTCCAGCCGTCGGACTTCCGGCCCGCGGGTGTCGATCCGGATCCGGCGGTCTTCTTCCTGCTGAATGTCGGAGCCGCGGTTGCCGACCTTGTCCCGGGCTGAAAAAACGGCATAGGTCATGGCCGAAATGGTTCCGGGCGATACGGTAAAATAACCGGCGTACTGGGTATCCGACAACCGGGTCAGTTCAACCGGTATCAGCGCCCCGCCGTCAGGCGCCATGCTGAAAAACGGCGCGGCCATGAGCGCTTCACTGACCTGCAGGGTAACGTTCACCCGGCCGGGACCCATGGCGCCGGTGGCTGAATCAACCGGCCCCTGGGGGGTATAAGTGATGTTGACCGCTTCCGGGCCGGTGGCGTCGGATTGAACGGTCACCTCGTTGGACAGAAGACTTTCATTGCCGGCGCTGCTGACGGAGGTGACGCGGTAATGGTAAAGGCCTTCCGTCGGCGCATCGACATACTGCATTGTTTTCACCGGAACGCTGTTGACCCGGGTCGCTCCGCCGGTTGAATCAAACGAAGCGGTGTGGCGATAAATATTAAACCCGGCCAGATCGGTGGCCGTACAATCCCAGATCAGCTTGATTTTCCCGGCCTCCAGGGGGGCCGCAGTCAGATGCGCGGGCGCTTCCGGTATGGCCGTGTTCAGGATAACCGTAACGGAATTGCTGTCCGGGCTTTGCCCGCTGCGATTCGCGGCTCTGGCCTTGATAACGTTCGGGGTGATGTCGGAAGATCCTTTGACCAGCGTGACACGGCCGGAAAAAGAACGGGAAGCGCTGGTGGTGACGGTCTCCGCCTGAGGCGTATCATTGACGTAATAGGTGATGGTCGACAGGGCTTCGGCCGTACCGGTGACCGTGATGACGGTCTGATTGGTCTCAAAACCGTTCGCCGGGCTGACGATCTGGGGTGCGGCCGGCGCGGGCAAGTTTATATTAAAATTGAAGTCCTGGACACTCTGATTGCCCAGGGTATCGTAAACCGTGACACGGAGCAGATAGTCATTACCGTTCGCCAGGGTCAGGATGTTCATATTATAGGTGTAGGGGGATGAATAGTCCGTGGTGGTGTAAACGGTGTCACCTCCCTTTAGCACCATGAAAACCACCCGGCTGATGCCGGCCGTATCGGTGGCCGCGACCTGGATCGTGCCGGAGGTCGAGATGGTGCTGCCGGAAAGGTCGGTACCGTTAAAGGTGACGGCGCCGATCTGAGGCGGTTGGGAATCGGCCTGGGGGGTGGCCGGAATCTCGGTGACGCTGGTTGTCTTGCCGTTGGAGATATTGACCGTGACCACGGCAAAATAATAGGTCTGACCGTTGACCAGATTGGACATTTTGACGGATGTGGACGAGGTCGTTGTTACCGGCGTCAGGCCGCTGACCGAGGGAGAACCTTCCACCGTCGGGAAATGGGCCGTGCTTTTATAAACCGCGTAGTGCTTGAAGGGGGTGACGGGAACGCTGTCGTTTAACGCCGGCGCGCTCCAGGTCAGATTCACGTACCCGTCGTGAGCGTCCGCCGATAAGCCGGTCGGGTTGGCGATCAGGGTGGCGGCGTTGATCTGCACGCCGGTGGCCACGTTACCGTCATTGTCCACGGCCACGATCCTGAACGTATAGGTGGAGGCAGGATTTAAGCCGGTGGCGGTATAGGTATTGGTTCCGGCCGGAATGACGACGCCGGTCGTATCACCATCAAAGAAAACCTTGTGGTGGGCAAGGTCGGATGACGCGGACGGCGTCCAGGCAAAAGTCAGGCTATTATTCTGGCAATCGGAAACATAAATACCGGTCGCCTCGGCCGGCAGGCCGGTGTCAATGGGAGCGGCTAGGACGGCGTTGACGGCTGGGTTAAACTGGTCGGTGGCGTCAACGGCCACCAGGGCAAAGCAGTATGAACTGCCCCGGGTCAGGCCGGTAGCCTGATAGGTGGTGGTTCCGGACGGAACCGTGGCAATGGGGGTCAGGCCGGAGACATCGGTCAGTGCGCAGGCGCCGTCCACCGGGGCGTTGCGGTAAACAGCATAATGATCAACATCACCCCCCTGGGCGGTTTCGTTATAGGTCCAGCTCAGGTTCACCGTGGTGCCGTCGCCGTTGCCGTCAGCGCTCAAGGTAGTGACCGGCTCGGGGACAACATTGTCCCAATAGATTTCCACGGGGGCGGCCGGGGCGCTCTGGTTGCCGGCCCGGTCGACTGCCTTAAACACAAGGGTATTGGCACCCTCGGCCAGGGTGGCCGTGTATTGCCAGGTGGTTAAGGCGGTATGGGCCACGACCTCGGTGTCATTTAATAATATGGAAGCATAGGCTTCCTTGGTCCCGGAAATACTTTGAGAACCGGCGCTGGTGCGGGCGGGAACCGGATTGACCACCGGAGCCTCCGGCGGCGTGCCGTCCACTTCAAAATGGCAGATAGACTGAGGCGACTGATTACCGACGCTGTCCTGCAGCCGGATCGTTACCGTATAAGCCGCTTCACCGAACACACCCCCGTCCGGGGTAAATATCAAATGCGTGTCGTCGGACAACTGCCAGGCGCCGTTGACGGGGTTACCGTCGCCATCTTTAACGGCATAGAGGGAATTGTTCAGATCTATACTCCCGTCGGCATATTCAATAAACGTGACTACAACCGCCTGGGGCGCATTGGCCGGAAGGAAAAAGGAGCCATTGGCCGGGGTAATGCCGGTGACATTGGGCGGAGGCGCCTCGACGCAGGTACTGGCGGAAGTCCGGAGAGGATCGGCATTCACTTTATTGTTGTAATTCGTACCGTTTCCGATCCACCAGTTGTTCCCGGCGATGACAGTGGTGGTGGAGGTGCTGTTATAGGCGCCATACCCGGAATTGTTCATAAAATTGTTGCCATCGATGGAGGCTGGCACCGCGCTGCCGGCAGCGTAAAAGCCATGGACGTTTTCTATTAAATTGTTGCAATCGATGACGGCGTTATTGCAGCCGGTTCCGTAGACATAGACGCCGGAATGGCTGCTCTGTCGGATGATGTTGTTCTGGATGGTGGGGGATGCGTTATCCAGATAAATGTTGGCGTTGGTTGTATTACCGCCGTATTCGACAATGCAGTACGACAGTCGGGTAGACGCATCGGTCGTATAATTATCAAAATAGATCCCTCTCCAGTCGCCCGGCGCCGGGTTGGCGGCATTGGAGGTAAATGTGATAGGATTTCCTTGCGTGCCGACCGCGTAAATCGCCCCCGTATACGTACTGTACGAAACATACAGTCCCGTGCCTGCGTTAAACTTTACGGTCGCACCGGGGGCAATGGTCAAAACCGCGCCATTTCGAACCGTCACATTGCCGGCGACAGCATACGGAAGATCCTGCTTTGCCCAGGTACAGGATCCTGTAATATTGCCGGCTCTTACCTGGATGCGGTCCTGACCATTGCCGGACCCATAACTGCCGGTTATATTATTGATGTAGCCCAAGGTGCTGATCGCGGCGCCGCCATTGGACACGAACTCATTGCCGCTGATCGTCATCCCGGTATGCGACCCGGTGCCATTTTCGCTATATATACCATTGGACTGGTTGCTGCTGATGTGGCAGTCGGATATGGTAGGATATGAGGCATTAAGATATATCCCATGGGCACTGCTGTGGCGGATAATACAATTCTGGATGATGGGGGATGCGTTATCCAGATAAATATTGGCGTTGATTGTATTCCCGCCGTATTCGACAATGCAGTACGACAGTCGGGTAGACGCATCCGCCGTATAATTATCAAAATAGATCCCTCTCCAGTCGCCCGGCGCCGGGTTGGCGGCATTGGAGGTAAATGTGATAGGATTTTCTTGCGTGCCGACCGCGCAAATCGCCCCCGTATACGTACTGTACGAAACATACAGTCCCGTGCCTGCGTTAAACTTTACGGTCGCACCGGGGGCAATGGTCAAGACCGCGCCATTTCGAATCGTCACATTGCCGGTGACGGCATACGGCAGATCCTGTTTTGCCCAGGTGCAGGAGCCGGTAATATTACCGGCTCTTACCTGGATGCGGTCCTGACCATTGCCGGCCCCATAACTGCCGGTTATATTATTGATGTAGCCCAAGGTGCTGATGGCGGCGCCGCCATTGGACACGAATTCATTGCCGCTGATCGTCATCCCGGTATGCGAACCCGTGCCATTTTCGCTATATATGCCATTGGACTGGTTACTGCTGATGTGGCAGTCGGATATGGTGGGATATGAGGCATTAAGATATATCCCATGGGCACTGCTGTGGCGGATAGTACAGTTCTGGATGGTGGGGGATGCGTTATCCAGATAAATGTTGGCGTTGGTTGTATTACCGCCGTATTCGACAATGCAGTACGACAGTCGGGTAGACGCATCGGTCGTATAATTATCAAAATAGATCCCTCTCCAGTCGCCCGGCGCCGGGTTGGCGGCATTGGAGGTAAATGTGATAGGATTTTCTTGCGTGCCGACCGCGTAAATCGCCCCCGTATACGTACTGTACGAAACATACAGTCCCGTGCCTGCGTTAAACTTTACGGTCGCACCGGGGGCAATGGTCAAGACCGCGCTATTTCGAACCGTCACATTGCCAGTAACAATATAGGGACTTCCCGCGACCGTCCAGGTGGTACTTGCGGTAATGTTTCCGCTGACATTGGTCGCGGCCGCGGCCGGATATCCTGCCGCCATCCATCCCAGCGCCGCCATCAATAAAGTGATCAGGGCACGCGCCACAGTTGTCCGGAAATTCAACAAATCTTTACCAGCCATTCTCTGCCTCTTGCCGAATAACAAAGCCGTCATGGAATATGACCTCCGATTATCGATCACCGCAGCTCTTGCATTTATTGTATGACTTTACCCTCTGCTCGCGGGGAGCATGGGATAAGGCCAGGTTGTCAAGATACATTTTATAGACATTCAAGCCGCCTTTGAGAAAAAACAGGCGGGTAGCGCCCGCTGATAAAAGTTGTTTTCGGATGGCCGGATAACCTTCTCCGCTTTCGTTGAACACCAGCACGGAACCGGCCGGGTTGGACTGGTTATAGCTCTTGATCCGATCCGCTGCCTGGTCCGCTGGATTCAACAAGACCTCGCCGGGAAAAAAATTTTGATCCGGCCGGGCCGAGGCATTCACCGGTAAAAAGGAGTTGTACGCCGCTTCCTGATAAACATCGGCGGGGTCCGCCAGCCAGACATCCTCCCCGGCTATGGCGTCGCCGCTGACGGGAAGCCCTTTTTCCAGCCAGGCGTTGATGCCGCCGCGCAGAATGGCTACATCAAACCCCTGTTCCCGGAGTCGGCCGGCCTCTTTCTCCAAAATTCCATAATTAAATCCGTTGTTGGTCAAAACCAGCAGATCGTTTTTCAGATATGATTTTGTCTTCAAGGCATACAACGGTATATGAATGGCCTCAAGGATATGCAACCGGTCAAATTCGGCCCGATCCCGCACATCCGCCAGCACGACGGTGTTGCCCTGCTGCTTTTTGTGCAGCACCGCGTCAATGGTCCGCGACAATGTATAGTCATGGGACTTTTGAGACGAATCCGAAGATGCAAACCCCGACGTTTCCGGATCGGCGGCCAGGGCCGTGACCGCGAGCAATAGATTGATAATTATATAAAACGTCGGTAAGACATACTTCATATCCTTACTCCCGGGAACAACGGTTACATATCCATTCTTGTATCGTTTTACGTTCGTCATCACCCGGCTTGACCGGGTGATCCAGATCAAAAAGGCATTATTCTCCTTACGATCTTTTAATTCAGGTTGATCTCCACGATTTGCACCGGCCCCATCAGAACGTTGACAACGGAACTGTAAACCATGGCGCCGCCCTGGTCCGCCCGGAATTTGAAGGCTTTTTCCGGCAGGGTAAATTCCACGATGCCGGCACTGTCGGTTGTCAGGTTACGGTTGAGATAAGCGCCGGCGCCGGTAAACAGATAGACAACGGCCCCGGCCACATCAACGCCCGATCGGTGGACATGGACCCTCACCAGGTTGTGGGGAATGGTGACGGCGGTATCCGCAAACTGGAAGTTAGCCGACCAGAACTGGCTGCCCAGGTAATCCGCGCGAACCTTGTAGGCCTGGTCCGGCAGGTAGAACACCACCCGGCCGTCAACGTCGGTGGTCCGGCTCTGACTTAAATAGGCGCCGGAAGGCTTGAACAGATAAACGGGGATGCCCGCCAGCGGGGTCTGGCCCTGATAGTCCCTGGTAACCGTTATGGCCACGTTCTTATGCGGTATGGTCAGCACTTCGGAAAGCGAGGACGGAATGGTAAAGACACCCGTCCAGAACTGGTAGCCGAGATAATCCACCCTGATTTTATAAGTACCGTCGGCCAACTCAAAGGAGACCTGGCCTTCGCTGCTGGTGACGGCCGACTTGTTCAGGTAGGCGCCGGCGCCGGTAAACAGATAACAACTCGCCCCGACCAGGGCGTCGGTGGCGTTTTTCAGTACGGTCAGGGTAAAAGTGCCGCCGCCCACGGAAATCGGGATCGGATTGACCTGATCGGCCGTCAGCGCGGAAATGGCGCTCCAGTACTGACTGCCCTGATAATCGGCCCGGAACTTGTAATTACCGGCCGGAATCCGGAAGGTGGCCTGGCCACCGGAACCGCTGACGCCGCTGATGTTCAAGTAGGCGCCGGCGTTATTAAAAACATAGATGGGTATACCTGACAGGGGCTGCCCGTTGCCGGTTACGGTGATCTCCGCCTCGGCCAGGGGGATGGTGATGGTTTTATCCTGCCAGGTGAAAATATCGGACCAGTACTGACGGCTCAGGTAATCGGCCCGGACTTTATATGGCTGTTCAGGCAGATTGAAGATCGTCTGTCCGGCGGCATCGGTGGCTTTAGTCCGGTTCATATAAACGCTTGAATCGGTGAAGAGATACGTATTGACGCCGGCCAGGGGCTGGACCGTGCCCTGATAGACGCTGTTGACGGTAATTTGCGTGTCCTGATGCGCGATGGTCATGGTTTCGCCCAGGGTGTCCGGCACGGTCAGCAAATCCGACCAGTACATATACCCCAGATAATTGACGCGGAACTTATAATCGCCATCGGACAAATCGAAACCGACCTGGCCGGAGCTGTCGGTCACGTCCGTCAGCCCCAGATAGGCGCCGTTCTCGTCAAAAGCATAACAGTCCGCGCCGATCATGGGCAGGATGTCGCTCTTCATGACCGTCAGGGAGAATACGCCGCCGCCGGTGTGAATGTTCACGGGATTATTCTGATCCGCGGTCAATTGGGCGGTTCCGCTCCAGAATTGATTGTTCTGATAATCCGCCCGGAATTTATAGTTACCGGCAGGCAGGCGGAACCGGATTTTACCGTCGGTACCGGTGGCGCCGCTGATGCCCAGATAAGCATCGGCTTCCGAAAACACATAGACCGGCACATTGGATAGGGGGACACCGTCCAGGACGGTGATCTCGACATCCGCCATGGGGATCTCGATGATCCGGTCTTCCCAGTTAAAAACCCCGGACCAGTAATGTTTACCGAGGAAATCCGCCCGGACTTTATAGACCCGCTCGGGCAGGTTAAAAACCGTCCGGCCGTCGGCATCGGTAACCTGGTTTAGGCCCATATAGGCGCCGGCTTCCGTGAACAGGTAAGCCTTGAGCC